>JBBRCW010000038.1:0-28047 GCA_038204535.1 Chitinophagales bacterium
TGTGCTAACATTCAGATTCTCCTTGATTTTTGAGCCTTCTGGCATAAAATAGACAACAAACTTTATGCTAATGTTGCAGCAGGTTCCCTATGTGTTGCTAAAAAGTTTTCGAGTATTGAATTGAACCCGGCAGGAACTTCCATCATGGGCGCATGACCGCATTTATCAATAAAATGCAATTCGCTATTGGGTATTAGCGATTGAAATTCTTTGGCAACAAAAGGCGGGGTAATGGTATCGTTATTGCCCCAGATAAGACAGGTTGGTTGCTTTATCTGGTTTAATTCTTCGCCTAAATTATTTCGTATAGCACTTTTGGCAAGCGCGATTATCTTTATTACTTTAATACGGTTATTCGTAATCTCAAACACTTCGTTTACCAGGTCGTCGGTTGCCATGGCAGGATCGTAAAAGGTTAATTCGGTTTTCTTTTTAATATAATCCCTGTCACCCCTTTTTGGATAACTGTCACCCATTCCATTTTCGAATAAGCCGCTGCTGCCGGTAAGTGTAAGTGTTTTTATTCGTTCGGGGTGTTTTAAAATATGCACCAATGCTACGTGGCCGCCAAGCGAATTGCCTAACAGATGAATGTTATTGTAACCCTGGGCTTCAACAAAACGATGTACATATTTTGCAAGGCCGCCAACGGTTGTATGAAAAATATCAAGCTCAAACAGTGGAAGCATGGGTACAACCACCTTGTAATGGATGCTAAAATGATCGATCAGACCTTTAAAATTGCTTAATGCACCAAACAAACCATGCAGCAATACGAGAGGTTCGCCCTCACCTATTTCAATATATCTAAACTTTTCTTTTTGTTTGATTTCGTAATTCATGCAACTTGGTTCAAATACAAAACAACCTAATTTCTACAAATAAACATAATTAATGCGAAACATTGATTTATAAGAAATTTATACAATCAACCGCATTAAAAACAGATTGCTAAAAAGCCCGTTCCTTACCGAATTCGTATGTCGCCTTACTATTTGACAGTACCAGCCACACCTGAGAAGAAACGGGTAAGATCTGAAAAAACATTCCTAAAAATCGGAATTATGCTGCCTAATCCGTTGATAACTCTCGGGCCCCAGGGCTGAATAAACGAAAATGTTGATGATTTTTCAGCCGTATCTGCCGCAATTAGTCTTAGTTGGCTGGCATAAAATAAAATCACGCTATAAATTAATAAATATATAACGGCATACAAAATAATTCCGCCTAGTTTATCTAACCAGCCCAGCAAAACAATGCTAGCCATTTTTTTTATTACCTGTGCCATCCATTGAACGGCAAACACCACCAGGGCAAAAACAAGAAGAAATGATACTACAGCTAACCATTTTCCGCTAACCTGAAAACTGTTTTGAAGATGGCCCGCAACCACCGCCGATAGCTTTAAAGCAGCTGCCAATCCTATAATAAAGGCCCCCAACGAAAAAATCGCAACTATAAGCCCCCTGCTAAAGCCTTTTACAACCGCCATTACCATTATTATTATAAATACCAGATCTATCAAAATGTATAGTTTAGTACACAGGAATTCATAAAGGGGGTATCAACAAAGCAACCTTATTTTGACAATAATTCTTTTACCACTGCCGAAATTGACTTGCCATCGGCCTGACCCGCCAATTGTTTGGTGGCTGCACCCATTACCTTTCCCATATCGGCTGCAGAAACAGCGCCTGTTTGCTCAATGAGTTTCTGGATGGATGTTCTTAATTCAGCCTCGCTCATTTGGGCAGGCAGAAACTTTTCAATAACAGCTATTTCCTCTTCTTCCTTTTTTGCAAGATCTTCCCGGTTTTGTTTTTTAAATATTTCGAGGCTGTCTCGTCGTTGTTTTACCAATTTTTGCAACATTTTGGTTTCATCTTCTTCCTTTAATTCTCCGCCTGCGCCTTCGGCTGTTTTGGCGATAATTATGGCTGCTTTAATGGCCCGCAATCCCCTTAGCCCTGCTTCATCTTTGGCCTTCATAGCGTCTTTCATATCGGCCATCACCTTTTGTTCTAAACCCATTATGTATACAGTTTAAAAGTTTATAATACATTTTTATTTATATCTTTTTCTCCGAAAACCTTTCATAGAAAGGTTTTTGCCAATGATACCTTATTTCAATTTATTGGTTTCAAGTTGCGAATCCCTGAATTTTTTATAAAAAGTTTTAGCGTTAGATTTCATTTCTTCTACCAGTTCGGTTTGCTTGGTTGCCCTGTTAAAGGTATCCGCCATTGTCATCATGGTTTGATAAAAAAAATCGGCCATTTCATCTACCATCATGTCTTTTGTCCATAAATCAATTCGCAAAGCGCTTTTATCTGCACCATCCCAAAAAGATACCATTATGGCTTTTGCGCGTTGCGCAGCATCGTCGGGATTATCGCTTGCTTTCCAGGTTATTTGTTGCGGAACTTTATCGGCATCTAATTGAACATCAATAATTATAGAGGACGTTTGCATGTGTTGATTATTTGATAATTTGTCTGATTTTCTGGCTAAAAAGGTGGCAAAAATAAGCCAGTTTATTTGGAAACGGCCATTTCAATTGCCTGCCACATTAATTCTGCCGTTTTTTGCCACGAATATCTTAACACATTTTCCCGGCCCTTTTCTACCAGCTGGGTTCGAATATTTTCATTTGTGTAGATCATTTTCATTTTGTCGGCTATTTCTGCAGCATTTGTCGGATCGGCATACAAAGCTGCCTCTCCCCCAACTTCGGGCAAACTGCTGGTGTTTGAAGTAATCACCGGCACATCGCATAGCATGGCTTCTAATATAGGCGCTCCAAATCCCTGGAAATACACAGGATTAACCATGGCATACGCACCAGCTACAACTTTCACTAATTCTTCTTCTGGTAAATAACCGGTCATCTTTACATCGTGCCGGTATTTATAGGTCTTCATTTTTTCCGCCACCCCGTCTAAATCCCAGGCTATCCGTCCGGCGATTATCAATTTCATATTAGATTGCTGCATCTTCTTAAATAAACTAAAAGCCTTTAAAAGGTTAAGCACATTTTTTAGGGGATGAATGCATCCCACAAACACAAAATATTCGCAGCCATCGGCATAATGTTCCTTTATTTCTTGCCGCTCATCCCACTCAACCGATTTAAAAATTGATTTTGCCGCGGTATGTACTACAAATATTTTCTCAGGCGGTATAGAATATGTTCCGATAATATCGTTTTTAACATATTCGGACAATGTTGCAATTAGAGTTGCTTTTTTAAAAAATTTAGGCGTGTATCTCTTAAAAAACAACCGCAGATTTTTAGATGTAAATTTTGGATAGTGCAAAAAAGCAAGGTTATGTGTTACCAGCACTTGCGGCACCGAAGTCAACAGGCTGCAAAAGCCATCAGGACTTATAAAAACATCGGCTTTAAATTTTCTTAAGGCAAGCGGGATCTTAACATCGAACCACCACCTGAACGATAGCGCGTGCTGTGCCTTCGGCGTCAAAACGACCGGTGTTACATTCGATGGAAATACAATACCGGCATCAAAAGGCCTGTCAAAAAAAAAGATAAACTGATCGTCGGGATGCGTTTGCGCCAGCAAGTGGAAAACCTCCTGGGTAAAATAACCAACACCCTCCATTTGACCTGGAATAAGAAACCGGGTATTGACAGCTATTCTCATGTCGGCAAAGGTAGGCGGATAAAGAAAATTTCTTTGACGATAGTGCAGGGTTTGGAACTGCATCCCCCGTAAAGCAACTAACAATCTAATCCCCCACATCGATTGCCTCAAAACGACACAACCTGCATTTCACCTAAACTATTTTAAGATTTAGTTAACTGTGAAATAAATATTGTAAGCACGGATCTACTTCAAGCCTTCGGCCCAGCGATCCATTTTTCTTTCCAGCACATCCAGCGGCATGGCGCCATCTATTAAAATCGCATCGTGAAATGATGCCAGGTTAAATTTACTTCCAAGATCTTTCTCATATTTTTCGCGCAGCTCTTTAATTTTTAAAGCTCCTATTTTATACCCAAGCGCCTGGCCCGGTATGGCCATATACCGCTCAATTTCCATGGTAGCGTATTGTTCGCTGGCCGCCTCGTTTGCCATCATATATTGAATGGCCTCTTCGCGGGTCATTCCTTTTGTATGGATCGCCACATCCACCACCAGCCGGATAGCCCGATGAATTTCATCGCCCAGCGCAGCCATGTATTGGTAAGGATCGGTGTATAATCCCAAATCCTTTCCAAGGCTTTCGCAATACAATGCCCAGCCTTCTACGTAGGCGTTATTTCCGCCAAATCTTCTGAATTTGGGTAGTAGTGTATCTTCCTGCTGCAGCGAAATCTGGTAGTGGTGTCCCGGTATCGCTTCATGTAAAAACAACGATTCCATACCCGACGTGGTATTAAAGGTTGCTGCATCTAAAATAGGCACGTAAAAAATTCCGGGACGGCTGCCGTCGGGCGACCCGGGATTATATTCGGCACTGGCACTTTCAGCACGATAGGCCTCCGTTTGCCTGATTTCAAAAGGAGTTTTTGGAACATGATTAAACATTATGGCCAGGTTAGGCTGTATCTTTTTATAAATATTTCGAAACGCATCAATCACCTGCTGAGGATCTTTATAAGGCATAAATTGTTTATCCACCTTCATATATTCAAAGAATGTCGGTAAATCACCCTTAAACCCAACCGCGTTTTTTACGCTGTCTTGTAATTTTCTTATGCGGTCAACTTCGCCTAAACCAATATTATATATTTCATCGGGGGTTTTGCCGGTGGTGGTTTGCAGGCGAATAAGGTAGTTGTAATATTCACTTCCCTGGGGTAATGCCGATACCCCGTCGGTTAACCGTGCTTTTGGCAGGTATTCGTTTTTTAAAAAATCGCCCAGTTTTTTATACGACGGCATCACCTGCTGCTCAATTATTTTTTCGTAATCGCCTGTCAGCCTGTCTTTTTCTGTTTTCGAAAATTCCGTGGGCATTTTATTGACCGGGCCAAAAAACAAACTGGATTTTGCATCGCCTGTTTGCATGGCATTCATTTGAGGCACCATTCGTTCCACCAATTTTTTTGGCAAAACATAACCCGTTTCCATACCCTTCTTAAAATAAATGATGGCGCTGTCGGTCCAAACAGAAAAGCGGCTTAATCGTTTTAACCAATTGTCATAATCCTCCACCGTTTTGAAAGGCTGGTTGCCATCGCCGCTTCCTAACTGGCCCATGGTTAGCGTAAGGCTATAAAACTGATTGGCCGGCGTATAATTATCGTGAAACGTTAATCCATCCAGGCTAATATCCATTTCGCGTTTAAAAATATCGTAGCTGATCCGGTCGTTCTCATTCAAGCTTTCGCGGTCATATTTTGTTAAAAGCGTTTTGTACCTGGAGAAGAAATTCCGAAGGCTGTCGCGGTAACTGTCAGTAAAATCAATAGGCAAACGGTCGTTATATCGATTGTCGCCCAAAGCAGTCGCTTCAAGCGGAAACAATTCCATCCGGTCTTCCCAGTAATTATTGAAAAGTGCCGCTAGTTCTTTATTGTCGGAACCAGAAGCATTTGAACTGCTCAATTTACAGGAAACAACTACAACAATCAGGCCTAGTAAGAAATAATGTGACGTACGCATAAAGTTATCAGGTGTTTAGACAGGCAATAAAAATAGTTCTCCGCCGGGTAAAAGTTAAAACAGTTTAACCGCAATATTTATAAAACAGGCACGTTTGCAGGTTTCACAATATTACTCATCTAACCAAAAGCTTTATTACATTTGCTGTTCAACTTTTTTTACATGGAATATAATACAGAGAGAAACCATTTAACGATGAAGGAATATGGAAGACATATTCAACGAATGGTGGAGCATGTGCTGACGATTGAAGACCGCGAAAAACGCCAGCAACAAGCGCAGGTTGTTATTGAATTAATGGGGTTTTTGAATCCTCATCTTAAAAATGTAGATGATTTTAAACATTTGCTTTGGGACCACCTGTTTTTTGTGAGCGATTTTAAATTGGATGTAGATTGTCCTTATCCTATACCAACACGCGAAACTTATAAACAAAAACCCGATCCACTGCCTTACCCTAAGCGCAAACCGCGCTATTCGCACCTTGGTAAAAATCTTGAAATAATAATAGACAAGGCCTTAAAGGAAGAAAATCCTGAAAAGCGTGTTGGTTTTGCCAATGCGATCGCCTATTATATGAAACTGGCTTACAGTAACTGGCATAAAGAATTGGTTCACGATGATGGCATAAGAGCTGAACTAAACATCATTACCAGTGGCCAACTGGAGTTTGACAGTACACCTTTTGTAAAACATTATCGCACCGTTGAAGGCAGAGATAACCGATCGGTCGGTAGTTATGGAGATAACCGTTTTAAGCGCAACGCCAATGTCGGCGGACCATTTCAACGCAATAGCCGCGATGGGGGAAGCCGAAATACCAACCCGGGAAACAGCCGTGAAAACCGTGATAACCGTGGTAGCACGGGGAGTACCGGCGGAAGCCGCGATATCCGCAATAACAAATTTGGAGGCAAGAAAAATCGCTTTCTTTGAGCTGTTTTGAAGTAAGAGGAGGCAAAAAACTCCATGGCGAAATAACGCCGCAGGGCGCTAAAAACGAAGCGTTGCAAATTATCTCTGCTGTATTATTAACCGCCGAAGAGGTAACAATCAGCAATATTCCTGATATTACTGATGTAAATCTACAGATTGAATTATTGCACGAATTAGGCGTAAAGGTAAACCGCGTTAGCCGCGACACTTGCATTTTTAAAGCCGATAATGTAAATATTGAACACCTGGGCTCCGAAGATTTCCGTAAAAAAAGCGGTCGTCTTAGGGGGTCTGTAATGCTGGCAGGCCCTACACTTGCCCGTTTTAAAAAGGCTTATATTCCCAAACCAGGGGGCGACAAAATTGGCCGCAGAAAGCTGGATACACACATATTGGGTTTTGAAAAACTGGGCGCTAAATTTGAATATAACGATGATCATCATTATTACCAACTAACTACACCGCAGCTCACAGGTACCCATCTATTATTAGACGAGCCATCAGTTACAGGCACCGCTAACCTGGTGATGGCAGCCACCATGGCTTCTGGAACCACTACTATTTACAATGCCGCCTGCGAGCCGTATATACAGCAGTTGTGTAAAATGCTTAACCGCATGGGAGCCAAAATAAGCGGCATAACCAGTAATTTACTGGTTATTGAGGGTGTGAAACAATTAAAGGGAACACAACACAAAATGTTGCCAGACATGATTGAAGTGGGCAGTTTTATTGGCCTTGCCGCTATGACACAAAGCGAACTAACAATAAAAAATGCAGGCATTGATAACCTGGGCGTCATTCTTCAAAAATTTGGTCAGTTGGGCATAGCTATGGAAATAAGAGGTGATGATATCTTTATTCCTGCCCAGGATAAATACGAGATTCAAAACAGTATGGACGGATCGGTACTGACGATATATGATCACCCCTGGCCAGGCTTTACACCCGACCTGTTAAGCATTGTGCTGGTAGTGGCCACACAGGCAGTAGGCAGTGTGCTTATACACCAAAAAATGTTTGAAAGTCGCTTGTTTTTTGTTGATAAGTTAATGGAAATGGGCGCACGGATCATTTTATGCGATCCCCACCGCGCCACTGTTATCGGGCTGGCACGAAAACATGCGCTGCGCGGCATAACTATGACCAGCCCCGATATTAGAGCAGGTGTGGCGCTACTGATAGCAGCATTAAGCGCAAAAGGAAAAAGCACCATCCAAAATATTGAGCAGATCGACCGTGGATACCAATATATTGACCAGCGATTAAATGCCCTGGGTGCCGATATTAAAAGGATAGCATAATGAATGGGAGCGGTTAGTTTGGTTTTCGCTTCCCATTTTCAAAAACCGGTTTTTCCTCATTTTGTCTTGCTAATCTTCCGCATTTAGATCATTTTAGCCCTATGGTTTCCCTTTGTATATTTCCGCTTTCGGAAATGTTTTATCTCCACGACTTTATCCTCCCAATCAGAAATCTTAGAATTTGCTGTACCGGCCAAGTTTACATTGAATGTTATCAATAGTTGCGGAACCGGTGTGCCAGGTCGCTCCTCTCCTCTATTATCAAACAACCAAATAATTACACAATGAAAATATTGTTAGACATACCCGATAATAAAGCGTCGTCTTTAATGGATGTATTGAACAGCATTTCGTATGTAAAGGTTAAACCGCTTACGGATACCAAGGCCCTGCTGATGGAAGAAATAAGAGAGGCCGTTGAAGAAATGAAACTGATTAAGGCAGGCAAAAGGCAAGCTCGGTACGCTGAAGATTTCCTGAATGAACTATAAGGTAAAAACCATTGCTGTATTTGAAAAGCAAGCCAAAAGCTTATTAAAAAATAGACTTCCCCGAAAAAGGAACGTTTGGAATTGGGGCAGAAGCTAAAAGAAAATCCTGAATATGGAACATCCATAGGACAATGCTGTTTTAAAATCCGCATTGCAATCGCTATTGTCGTTAAAAAGGGCGCTGTTTATCTGCTTTCCATCTATGACAAATCTGAAAAAGATAATCTTTCAGATAAAGAACTGGCTGAACTACTAACATATATTCCTTATTAAAACAAAAAAACCGCCGGATCAACAACGCTGTGGTTTATGGCAAATGGATGCATATTGCAGAAGTAAATTATTTTAAAATGCCTTTTTCTCTACCACTTCATACCTGACTGCATGATCCGCCGGCTCTATAGGTGTGTTTAAAAATTTAGCGTACTCTTTTGTAAAGCATGCACCATAATATAAAATAAAAGATGAATAGAAAACAAAAAGAAGCAGGATAACAATTGACGTAGAAGCACCAAACACACTGTGGATATCGCCCAGGGTCAGCATCCGTCTTATAATAATTTTACCAATGGTAAACAACAGCCCGGTAAAAAAACCACCTCCAATGGAAACTTTCCAGGAAGGCTTCGCATCGGGCAACACCTTAAATAAAACCGAAAACCAGGTAGTTACAATTAAAATGGATACAAGCAAATTGATGATTGTATTGAGCGTTGATCCGCTGCCCGGCAAAATTCCATTAAGGTAATTCCCCAAAATAGCCTGCACTCCTTCTGAGACCATTCCGGCTATAAATAGTAAGCCTGCCAGCAGAATAACTATCATGGAAACCAATCGTTTTTGTAGATTTCTTTTTATTCTTTTTGTGTTATCCAGCTTAATATTCCATAGCTGGTTAAGCGAATCTTTTATTACCTTAAACAGGGTGGTGGCAACAAACATTAAAAAAAGAACACCCCCTATAGTAATAAACCAATTACTGGCCTGCGCCTGAAACCCCCGAAAGGTTTCCCTGATCTGATCGGTACTCTCCTTACCCAATATTTCGCCAAGCCTGATAAAAAAACGCTCGTTAAAATTTTCGATCTGAAAGATGATACCAAACAATTGTATAAGAATAATCAATATGGGCGGCAGGGCAAACGTGGTAAAAAAGGCCGTTGCCGCTGCCAGCCGCAAGGGATCGTTCTTCTTAAGCTCTGTAAATGCTTCAGATAGTATGTGTCCGGTATGTTTAAGTTTATTGTTCAATCGTAGAGTTTGGTTATCGGGGCCAAAACTACGATGCATGCATCCATTGAAAGATTATTAAATGCACAATTTGCCAACCTGAAAACAAAAATCAATTGTTAAGGTAAAAACAAATAAAAAATTTATTGTTTGAAAAATAGATGTACATACATACATTTGTGTTGTGAAGTTAGAACAGGCTATACAAAGCGATAAATTTGGCACCCAGGTACAAAAAGCTGCCCTAAATGTATTATACACCGCGTGGTGGCTAAAAACACTTATCAGCAAGGAGTTAAAAAAATATGGATTGACGCATGAACAATACAACGTGTTACGCATATTAAAGGGAAAGCATCCTGAATTAATGTGTGTTCGCGACATCGGTAACCGAATGATCGAAAAAAGTTCAAATGTGCCCCGCATCCTTGACCGGCTCGAATTAAAGAAGTTCGCTGAAAGATCAACTTCAAATATTGACAAGAGGGAAACTGCCATAAACATCACTACATCGGGCCTGCAGGTGCTTGAAGAGGTGTATCAAAAACTAATACCAGTTTTTATGGAGCACATAGCATTAGGAGAGGAAGATGCAAAACAACTAAATACTTTGCTTGAAAGAATGCGTGAGAATGAATGACCTTTTTTTTGATTAAATACATGTACATACATCTATTTTTTTCTAAAACTTTAAAATTATAAGTCATGAAAGGCAGAACAATTAAAACCATCGTTTATGCCGCTACGTTCGATATGGGCGGCATGCCCGTAAGGCAGGCATTTCCTTCGCAAAAGGTGGTGGCTCCCGATCCATTTCTATTACTCCATCATGCCGATGTAAAGGTGCCAGCACATATACCTGTAAATAAGGCAGGTGTAGGGCCGCATCCGCACAGGGGATTTTCGCCGGTGACTTTTATTTTTAAGGCAGGTGTACACCATCGCGACAGCAGGGGAAACGATAATGTAATTTATGCCGGGGGAACCCAATGGATGAACGCCGGAATGGGCATCATACACAGCGAAAGGCCACCGGAAGATATTTTTGAAAAAGGCGGCAGGCAAGAGATCATACAACTTTGGGTTAACACACCCGCTAATCATAAAATGGACCAGCCTTCCTATTTTCCGCTTAGCGAAAAAGACACGCCTCAAATTAATACGGCTGATGGTTTAACAAGTATTAAGATCCATTCAGGTGAACTGGAAGGGATAAAAGGAGGAATACCCACCTTTTCGCCGGTCAATACTTACACAACTGCTATGCAGGCTGGTGGCAAATATCGTTTCAATCTGCCCCCAGATCATAACGCTTTTATTTACCTGTTATCGGGCAAACTTAATATTGGCAGCGATAGTGAACTGGATAAAAACTACGCAGCTATTCTGCATAACGACGGAGCCTATATTGAGGTTGAAGCCCTGGAAACAGCCGAATTTATTATTGGGACTGGCGAGCCTTTAAACGAACCGATTTCCGCGAACGGGCCATTCGTTATGAATACCGAAACGGAGATTATGGAAGCCTTTAAAGATTACAAAATGGGCAAAATGGGCATTTTGATTGAAGATTGATTTTATAAAATTCTAACAAATAAAAAAACAAAACAACATGGCAAACTACAAAATTGACGCGTCACATTCTGAGGTCACATTTAAGATCAAACATCTTATGATCTCTACCGTAACCGGTAAGTTCGACAAATTTGATGGCAATATGACAACCGAAGGCGATGACCTGACCAACGCCCGGATTACATTTGAAGCAGATATAGACAGTATTAATACCAATAGCGGGCAACGCGACACACATCTTAAATCGGATGATTTCTTTGCCGCCGATAAATTTCCAAAGCTCAGCTTTTCCTCAACCAACTTTAAAATAGTTTCGGAAAGCGAATATGTTTTGACCGGTGATTTTACCATCAGGGATATTACAAAAACCCTTAGCCTGGATGTAGAATACAACGGCGAAATGGTCGATCCTTATGGACAAACAAAGCTGGGTTTTGAAATCAATGGAAAGATCAACCGGAAGGATTTTGATCTAAAATGGAGTGCGGTTACCGAAGCTGGCGGTGTGGTGGTAAGCGATGAAGTAAAGCTTCATTTAAATATTCAGTTGGTTAAGCAGGCTTAGTCTATAAGCCTGCCTAATTTTCGTGGCACTTTGGCGACTTGGGCGCCAAAGTGCCACAAGTAACAAAAGTACCACCAGCAACCGCTCTTTTTATTCTAGCTGGAACCGCAACCCCTGAAGACAGAATTTTGGTTATTAGGGCTAATAACCAACCCGGCTTGCGCAACACTCCAATATGGATTACGCGGTTCGTTCGTCGTGGCATGATCAAGACCACTCAATCCTATATACCTTTGCGCCGCAAATAAATATGCATGGTTTTGCCCGGAAGGATGGCTATTAAAATGGGGAGAAACCATCAAAAGAAGACTGGAAGCTAATTGCAGAAGGGAGAATTTGAAATAGCAGCTAAACAAGAACCAACATTTATTGTTATTGACGATGCCTGTAAATGGATTAGCACACTATAACCATTCATTTCAGGAAATACAATCAATAATTTCAAACTATATCAACTTGCCTACCTGGCAACCAACACATATAATGAATATAGAAATAATATCCGGCAGTCCGCGTCAGCAAAGTATAACCTACAGATTGGCCTTGTTTTTAATGAAACATCTAAGCAATAAAACAAATCACCAGGTTAATATTATTGATGTAAGGAAGTGGAATTTTCCCACCCTGCAGGAAGTGGTGTATTCATCGATAGAAAATACCCCAGAACACTATAAGCCGCTGGCACAACGGATGTTTGCCGCAGACGCGTTTATTATTGTGACCCCTGAATACAATGGCAGCTATACGCCGGCCATGAAGAACCTATTTGACCATTTTCCCAAACAAATGCATAAACCTTTTGGTATAGCGACCGCTTCGCCGGGTGCACTTGGCGGGGTTAGAGCAGCGCTGGCATTGCAGCATTTGGTGATGGCTTTATTTGGCATTGCATCGCCTTATATGATGGTGGTGCCGCAGATCGATAAAAAATTTGATACCGAGGGAAATTTAGTGGATGAGGCTTTTACCGGTTCAATAAACAATTTTGTACAGGAGTTTTTGTGGTTGTCCGAGAGGTTGCATTCAATGTAATCAACATGGGGTATTCGTCATTCTGAACTTGTTTCAGGATCTCCTGAAAAATATCAGGTGAGATACAAGGGATGCTGAAATAAATTCAGCATGACGGCTCGTTTTAAATGAAGCCTACTACTTAAGTTAATGACATTGAGGTTAAATTCATAATTAACCAAACATTTTATAGCGGAGGATGTAACTTCGCCATTCTTTTTTACTACCATGAGTGATGATATAAAGCATGAATGCGGCCTTGCATTCGTTCGGTTAAGAAAGCCTTTCTCTTATTATCTGCAACAGTATGGCAGCGTTATGCATGGCTTAAATAAGCTTTACCTGCTAATGGAAAAACAGCACAATCGCGGGCAGGATGGTGCCGGCCTGGCAGCTGTTAAACTGAACGTTGAACCTGGCTATCCATTTTTACACCGCATACGCAGCAATGCTTCCCAGCCTATTGCCGACCTTTTTCGCACCATAGGAGAGTCTGTAAACGAACTGGTTAAATTTCAGCCCGAAATAATGAAGCATCCTGGCCTTATGAAAGGCCATTTGCCATTTTTAGGTGAATTGTTGCTTGGGCACCTTCGCTACGGAACACAGGGAAAAAACAAAGTAGAATTTTGCCATCCCTTTATAAAACGCGATACCATACCAGCGCGCAACCTTGCTTTGGCTGGTAATTTTAACCTGGTTAATACCGACGAATTATTTGACCTGATCAATTTTAAATCGGGCGATTTTTCAAAGCAGAGCGACCTGGCGGCTATGCTGGAAGTGATTCATCATTTTTTGGTTAAAGTGGATGAAACCAACGGAAACGAGCTGGATGTGGCGGAAGTTTTGAAAAAAGCCGCTAAACTATTTGACGGCGGTTTTACCGTTGGCGGATTAATTGGCAGCGGCGACAGTTTTGTTTTACGAGATCGCCATGGCATCAGGCCCGCTTATTATTATGTTGACAACGAAGTAATAGTTGCAGCCAGCGAACGTGCGGCCATCCGCACAACTTTTAACGTGGGTGAAAATGAAGTGTTGGAATTAATGCCCGGGCATGCTTTGATCGTAAAAAAAGACGGCACCTTTTCAATTCAACGGGTTTTGGAGACCACAGAAAGAAGAGCCTGTAGTTTTGAACGCATCTATTTTAGCCGCGGAAGCGATGAAAAAATTTATCGCGAACGGATTGCCCTGGGCCATAAGCTGAGCGTGCCGGTTTTAGAGTCGATTAATTATGATCTTAAAAATACCATTTTCAGTTATATACCTAATACCGCTGAAGTAGCCTATATTGGTTTGTGTAAAGGCATGGAAGATTACCTGAACCATATAAAGGTTGAAAGGATATTAAGCTGGGGTAACGATGTAACCGAGGAGAAATTATCGGCCATGATCAACAGAAAGATCAGGCAGGAAAAAATAGCTATTAAAGATGTAAAGCTGCGCACTTTTATTACCGAAGATTCAAACCGGAACGAAATGGTGCAGCACGTGTACGATATTACCTATGGCACCGTGCTAAAAGGCGAGGATACGCTGGTGGTAATTGATGACAGCATTGTAAGAGGCACCACCTTAAAAGAAAGTATCATCAGAATGCTTTCGCGCTTGTCGCCAAAAAAGATAATAGTGGTGTCGTCGGCCCCACAAATACGCTATCCCGATTGCTATGGAATTGACATGAGCAAAATGAACGACTTTATAGCATTTAAGGCGGCCATAGAATTATTGAAAGAAAGAAAGATGGAATGCGTACTCGACGAAATATACGATAAGTGCAAAGAGTTATCGCGCATAAACCAGTTGCATAGCGAAAATATGGTAAGGCAGGTGTACAAGCCTTTTTCTCCCGAAGAGATCTCTGATAAAATTGCGCAATTGATCACTCCTGCCGGTTTAGAAATACCGGTACAGGTAATTTATCAAACTATAGAAGACCTGCACGAAAGCTGCCCCACCAATACCGGCGACTGGTATTTTACCGGTAATTTTCCCACGCCGGGTGGAAACAGGGTTACCAATAAAGCCTTTATGAATTTTATGGAAGGCAAAAATGTTCGCGGATATTAGTATCTTTTATGTTTCAAATAGATGCGTTAATTATGAATCATTTTAATGAAACAGCATATGAAACACCTGATACTGGTACGGCATGCAAAGAGCAGCTGGGATTCTATTAATATGGAAGATTTTGACCGGCCATTAAATGACCGCGGTAACCGCGATGCCCCTGTTATGGCCAAAAGGCTATTAAAGAAAGACATCGATATCGATTTATTCGTTAGCAGTCCGGCCCAAAGAGCCCTCTCTACCGCCACTTTTTTTGCAGAAGCATACCAGAAGAAACAGAAAAAAATTATTCAGCAGGCCGCGTTATACGAGGCGAATGTTTCTGCATTTTACGAAGTCGTAGCCGGGTTGGAAAATGACGCGAAATCGGCTGCAATCTTTTCGCACAACTCCGGCATAACCGATTTTGTAAATTCACTTACCCCCACCCGAATTGATAATCTGCCTACCTGCGGCATTTTTGCAGTAAAGGCTGATATTAAAAAATGGGCCGATTTTGAAGCTGCCGAAAAGGAGTTTTGGTTTTTTGATTATCCAAAGGCGAATATAGATTGAGCTTTGAATAAAATATACTTTTCAGAGCACCATAATTATCTTAAATTTATTGCAAGATGACCAAAACTATTCTTGACATGCAACAAGTTGGTTCTGAAGCTGTAGGGGATTTACGGCTGCAAAAATTGACTAGCGGAAGGCCTTTTATGATAAATTCCTCAGAACTTTCCTCCGATCAATGTTATATTGAATTTCCTGATGGGTCGATTAAACTGGTATCCCTTATTTCTTCGAAATCCGATTACTCAGTTATTAAGAAACTTAGCTTAACTGAAACCAACGAACTCAGGCGTAAATTTCATTTAGACCTTAATGCCTGAGCTCTTTATAATTACTGGCTCAAACGGAGCTGAAAAGTCCTCTATAGGTCCTGTATATTTACCATTGAGCTTTAGAAATACAATTGAAATTTTTGATGGCGACAAATTATTTCAAAATAAAATGAAGTCACTTTGGGCGCAGGGAATTAAGGCAAACAAAGAAGCCCGAAATATTGCTTTTGATTTTGTCACCGATCGTTTTGAAGCTTTAGTTGAGGAATCAATAAAAAATAAAACAAATTTCGCTTATGAAGGACACTTTACTAATGAATCCACCTGGAATATTCCCAAAAAATTCAAAGCTGAGGGCTTCATTATTAATTTGATCTTCTTTGGCTTGAGGGATCCATAACTTTAACATTTAAGAGTAATTGACCGAACAAAAGAGGGAGGGCACTATGTAACCCCTTTAGAAATTGAAGCTAATTTTTTTGGAAATCTGGCAAAGCTGGATAAATATTATACAATATTCGATTCGGTAGTGATAATTGACACATCCGAAACTGAACATAAAATATTAGGAGCATTAGAAAATAACAAATTGAAATTCTCAGTTGCAATCGAAAAGCTTCCCAAATGGTTTTGTTTAAATCTACCAATTCTTCTATCTGTTATTAAAAAATCATCTTGATCGAAAGGCATCATTTTGCAAGAAAATAATTCCGTCGCTGGTTTAAGTGTTCCGCAAATCAATTTCTGCTGATTAATGTTAGGCGATGGGTAAGTGCTATTATTTTGGCGGCACCATAGAATTGCAGCATTTTTTTTCTTCTTCGATAGGCGCATTAAATCCGTTGCTGGTTTAAGTGTTCTGCATAACACTTAAATCTAAAATGGTTGTCCGGTAAAATACAGGTTGAATCGAAATAGTTTTATTCTTAAACCTTAAAAACGATGGCAACCCGTTATCGCTTTGGCGACAGCCAATATCCACATTTTATAACATTTGCTGTAATAAATTGGATTGATGCATTGAGCAGACTCATCTGCAAGAACATTATTGTAAATAGTTTAAAACATTGTCAAAAAGAAAAAGGATTAATAATAAATGGGTGGATAATCATGAGTAATCCCCGCCTGCGAACGGGGCAGGCACGTTCATTTAATAGCCCGAAGAAAGCCCGGATTTTTATTGGCTGACACAATACGGGACTTGAAAAATTTTTAAATAAAAAGATTAAAGAAGCCATTCGGCAATATGCATTGAAAGCAGAAAAGACTGCCTGCCCGTCCGTTCAGGTGGGGATGTTGTGGATAGCCTGTCCCGATTTGATTTCGGGATTTAAAAGGGCCGGTGAAAAAAACAGTTATAATAAGTTTTTTCAATTTTGGCAGCAGGATAACCATCCCATAGAGTTGTATGGTTATGAGACTTTGAAACAAAAACTACATTATTTGCATGACAACCCTGTACGAGCAGGTATTGTATATGAAACGTGGCATTATAAATACAGCAGTGCAATAAATTATTGCACAACTGATAAAAGCAAAATTGTTTTGGAATTAGTATAAATTCTGCCGGTCGCAGTCCTGTTTTTTCTTTTCTATTTAAGTGTCCTTCAGAACATTATCGGGGTATTTACTTTTTAATAAAAGACAACACTAAAGAGGCTATTTCTTTCAAATAGCCTCTTTATATTTCAGCACACAACATTAAAGTTTATAAAAAGACTTACTAATAGTTCCGTATTGTGTCATAACTTTTATAAAATAAGGCCCCTTCAATAGTGCATTAACCGGGATAGCAACCGGATTAAAACCGGCAATTAAAGTAATCTGCCTGGTTGATTGAATTATGCCATAGATATTTACAATGGAAATGGTGGCAATCACATTGTTATTTTTACTAAAAATAACGGCCTTTAAATTTTCATTTACCGGCAAAGGATAAAGCGAAACAATCTTAATCATCGGATCACCTGCTGCCGAAACATCTTCTACTTTAACAACCGCACAAAAATGGCTTTCGCAACCATTTCTTGTTCTTATTTTCTGGCAAACTTCATAAGTGCCAGCCTTTACAAATTCGTGAACAGGTGAAACGTCGGTACTTGAGGTTCCATCTTTAAAATCCCATTTACGCTCAATAATATTATCATTTGGAGCAACTACATTCATGTTACCGTTAAAGCGAAATTTCCTGGGCCCTAATTTTTCAAAGGTAAACCTGCCTGTACAGGCATCATTTTTTACTGGTGGAACAACCATTTGTTTGCAAACCTTGTTTTCACATCCCTTTGCAGTTTTTATTACCAGGCAAACTTCATAAGTGCCTTCCTTTGGAAAGCTATGTATTAGATCTACCTTGTCGGCAACTGGTGGTGTTCCATCCTGAAAATACCAGGTGCGGTGAATAATGTTATCGCCATTGCCTACCTCTGAAATGCTGCTGTTTAATTTAATACTGAAAGGAGGAAGCGTGGAAGTGGGAGGAACTGGTTCGGCTGTGAATTTTGGAACGCAGGCAACATTATTAACCGGCGGTATTACCATTTGTTTGCATACCTTGTTTTCACATCCCTTAGCAGTTTTTATTACCAGGCAAACTTCATAAGTACCTTCTTTTGGAAATGTATGTATTAGATCCACCTTGTCGGTTACCGGTGGTGTTCCATCTTTAAAATACCAGGTGCGGTG
Organism: Chitinophagales bacterium; assembly: GCA_038204535.1. Taxonomy (GTDB): domain Bacteria; phylum Bacteroidota; class Bacteroidia; order Chitinophagales; family Chitinophagaceae; genus Segetibacter. The sequence goes on from JBBRCW010000038.1 coordinate 18,331, forward strand.
GATTATGTTGTCACCGTTACCTGCAGCTGATTCACTGCTGTTGAACTTAACAGAAAATGCAGCATTGGCGGCTGTAGCAGGAACAGGATCGGCCTTGAAGCTGGCGGAACATTTAGGAGGTTCGGCCATACACAGCGTAAAGTTTGCTTCTATAATTTTTGAAGCCGGAACTTCAGGTTCCTGAACAAGCATCTGTCCACTACAGTTTTTCACACTTATTCGTGACCTCCGGATATCCCCACTGCAACTTAATTCTTTTGAATAAAATCCCTGGCTATTGGTTAGTACAACCTGCTCGCTGCACGATGTTGTGGAGTATCCTACATAAACGGCAATTTGCACCTGGGTATTTACTGCCGGACTTCCATTGTTTAACTTGATATGGCCTTTAACGGTTATGACGTTAGCCTGAACCTGCAAAGCAGTAAAAAGAGTCAGGAAGAAAGTGGATAGGTAAAGAAATTTTTTCATGTTTAGTTTGTTGGCATTGAAAATATAAGTCACTTTGATAAATGGACGGTAGACAATATCTAGGTAGGTACAGGATAAAAGATCTCTCTTTCTTTACAATCGTATCCATAAAATTACTCAAAAGCCATATCATTTTATAGAATAAATATTTGCCGTGGTAAAACAGTTTGGATAAGAATTTTACCTGCTGATTTGGCATCCGCCCTGTCGGGTCTCCTATATATGCTTTGTACGCCAGCCAAGGGACCCCGGCATGGAAGCCTTGTTTCTTTTTCATTTGTCTTGAAACAAAAGAAACAAAAATTCAAGAAAGGAACGGTTACATCGCATTCCTTTCGTTGTTCGCTGTTTTAGCTTTTGCGCTACTGTGAATTCGGCGGTGGAAACATTTCTAACAAGCCGACGCCAATAGAAAAGATAAGATATCCAGTATTGCACGCCATGCCATTTTATAATCCAGCTAAGTATGAAAATCGCAGAATTTTTATAAACCAATTCACCTGGTAATCACAATAATATATTAGCTTCATCTGCATGTTTTTCGGTAATTTCTTCAAACGCTAATTTATGTACGCTAATTCCCAAGGTTGTAAAATAGCCTTGTTTCTCCTGTCTTTTCTAACATTCAGCCTGGTCAATGCCCAGGTCTGGACTAGATTAAATCCACCTAAAAATATTTTCAATGGTGAAATTAAAAGCACAACTGTTGATGACAATGGAAATATATATGCAGCCGGCGACTTCAAAAACAATAATGACAATAGGTTAGTAACTTATTGGGATGGTACAGATTGGCTTGAACTTGGGGAGGGAAACGCAGGATTAAAGGCAAATAATGTAATACTCGCCCTTACTACCTATGGTATAGGTAATGTTTTTGCGGCAGGCGGTTTTACAAATAATGATGGCAAGTACTATGTTGCCAAATGGAACGGGTTGCAATGGAGTGAATTGAAGGGCATAGGAGGGGGATTGAATCCTAATAGCTTAATATACTCCCTTGCCAGTGATAAAAACGGCAACATATATGCCGCCGGAGGATTTACCGATAGTAACGACAATAATTATGTGGCGAAATGGGACGGTTATTCCTGGAGCAAAGTAGGGGACGGATTAACTGCTTTAAATGCAGATGGCAATATATATTCTATTGCAACCGATAATTTGGGCAATGTATATGTTGGCGGGTATTTCAAAAATTTAAACGGTAAGTTCTATGTTGCAAAATGGAATGGAGTTAATTGGTCTGAATTAGGTGAATTAAATGCAAATGATTATATAAGTTCTATTGTTACAGACACTTTAGGTAATGTGTACGCTTCCGGAAATTTTATGAATAGTGATGGCAAGGCTTATGTGGCCAAATGGAATGGCAGCAGCTGGAACGAATTAGGCAGTGGAGTTGCAGGGCTAAATGCTAATAGCACTATCCAAAGCATTTCGTTGGATAAGGCTGGAAAGGTTTATGCCGCTGGGCGATTTACGAACGATTGGGGTCAATATTATGTAGCGGAATGGGATGGGAGCAACTGGTTTGAAATAGGGAATGGAACGCAATTTATAGGAGCTTACGATGTAATAAATTCAATATCCGCGGATGCTTTTGGAAACATTTATGCCGGTGGTAAATTTACAAACAGTAGCGGCAATAAATATATCGCCAAGTGGAATAATAAAAATTGGAGTGAACCGGGTAGTAAAGGGAATATTTTATTTGCAGGTAACGGTGTTGCTGCAATAACTTCCGATAATGAAGGCAATGTTTATGCTATTGGAGACATTAATCAAAGCATTAGGGATAAATATGTTGCTAAATGGAATGGAAGTGGTTGGAGTGAATTGCGAAATGACACTTGTAGTTATAATCCTGGCAGTTCAGACATTGCTTTTACAACCGATAATAAAGGAAACCTATATGTAGCTGGCAGATTTGCAAGTTACATAAGTTGTAAATACACAGACGAGTTTAATGATTATGTAGCTAAGTGGGATGGAAACAGTTGGAGTGAACTGGATGGTGACATCAGGAGTTTAAAGCCCACGGAGTATATAAAAGCACTAGCAACGGACACCATGGGCAATGTTTATGCTATCGGATCATTTTTGGGCGAAGAATCTTACCTGTATGGAATAGCTAAATGGAATGGAGTTAGTTGGGAAAAATTTGGTCAAATTTATTTAACCGCTATTGTGGGTGACGCCGCAGGAAACATGTATGTCGCAGGCCGGTCGGTTGGCACCCTGGAACACTATGTTGCAAAAATATCCGGAGATTCATTAACTTTTTTAGGTAGTGGGTCTTCTGGCCTAAATGCAAATGGAACGGTGAATAGTTTAGGTGTTGATGATGCAGGCAATGTATATGCAGCAGGTCGATTTTATAACACCAATTACAAATATTATGTCGCTAAATGGAATGGTGCAACCTGGGCAGAATTAGGTACGGGAACTAACGCTTTAGAAACAAGCAGATCGTTTAACAGTGTGGTGGTTTCCAAAGACGGAAAAGTTTATGCGACCAGCGACGGTATTAGTGTTTGGAATGGTACCAACTGGGCTCATGTAGGACCACTTCAGCCATTAGGGCCCTCTGGATTATATGGTGCGCTCACTATTGACAATAGTGGAAATTTGTATATGGCAGGTAGTTTTAACTATGTAGCAAAATATGGAATATCAACTGTTACCGCTCAATTTTGCCCTAATAATAATAATTCGCTTTCATCAAGTTTACAGGGATCTGCTTACCAATGGCAGGTAAATACTGGCAGTGGTTTTTCAAATATTACCAATGGCAACGGCTATTCAGAAACAAATACTATTTCACTTCAAATAGCAAATACCCCCTCCTCACAATCCGGCTTTTTATACCGTTGTTTAGTGGACGGCAATTCAAGTGATATTTTTAAAATTCAGTTTTCAAATGCATGGATAGGTTCGGGAACCGCGAATTGGGAAAACACTGCAAATTGGAAATGTGGTGTATTGCCAGATTTGAACACCAATGTAGTTATCAGCACAGGGTCAGTTATACTTAATTCTAATGTTTCTGTAAAAAGTTTGCATATTCAAACAGGCGCATCTCTAGTTATTAGTCCAGGTTATACTTTAAATATTGGAGGATAGTATATTCCCACGCTCTTCATCGAAGGCCCCAAGCTGCGCCTTTGCCGGTACTTCTTGCAACCACGCCATTTACAAGGTGTTGTCACCTACAACTGAAGTGTGGGTAAGAAGAAAAGATATTAAGAAGCCACTGGTTAATAAGATTACCACTGGCTTTTTTAATTGCAATCTATTTCACAAAACAACGGTTTTGATGGGGTAAGAATAGCAGGTAACATTAGCTCCTCAATCCTCAGCACCAGTAAAATATTTGCCCTTTTCCGTAGGTTTCCCGCATTTGCGTATTGGTGGGACAAGTTGCGACTACTGAGACAAAAGAAACCCCAATCTGTATCTGGTATTTAATAACAACTGCTGCTGAAAATACAAACTACTCAGCCACCATAACCACAACTACCTGGGCGGGCTGGTTTACGAAGCAAAAACGAACAGCTATTCATACCGCCAATGCGGCTTTGGGTAAGGCCGGCCGATGCGTTTCTGTTTATTGGCCACGAGGAAGGCTTAAACAACCGATAAAGGATAAATTGATTTGGAACTGGTCTAAGTTCTACCGGACAAAGTCCTGGTTTTCCTTTTCAATTAAAGTGTCCTTCGGAACACTTAAACGAGCCGACGTGCCATTAATGCTTCTTCTCTTCCGGTTTTAAAAGCTTTTTGCTAAACAACCATTGCATTAACGCTGGTTCGGCAAATGCAGAATCCCAGCTGTTGTGATTGGCAGTAGGATAAAACGTGGCTTTAGCCTTTGCCCCGGCTGAGATCAGGGCATCGGCCATGATCCGGCTGTATTCGGGCGGCACCACATCATCCTTTAAACCATGAAAGATCCACCAGGCGGTATTTTTAATTTGTTTAGCTGTAGACGGGTGTGCGCCGCCGCAAATAGCAATGGCCGCGGCAAAGGTGTTTGGCAAACGGCGTACCAGTTCGTAGGTACCCATGGCTCCCATAGACAGTCCTGCCACATATATTCGGCCAGTATCTGTTTTATAACGCGTAATAATATTCGGAACCAACTGGGTAAGCATCCGCATGGGCATAGAAGGGTCGCCATCGGGAATAAAATAGAATGATCGTTTACCGGTTGAACTTCCGGTACTCACCATATTTACATTGCTCCAGTAACTCTTATCTGAGCATTGAGGAAACACCACAATAGCTGGAAATCTTTTACGGATACTGTCTCTCAAAAACAAGGTTGCACCGTGCGTCAGTTGCTTTTCATTATCGGAACCGCTTTCGCCGCGGCCATGTAAAAAGAAAATAACGGGGTAGCTTTTTGCTGTATCATAATTTTCAGGAAACAATATTCTATAGGGCAGCGTATCGCCACTTTGAATAAGCCATTGCTTTTTGAATAAGGACTTATCCTGGGCAGTTACACTAATGACCATAATTGCCCCGAATATTGAAAACAAAATACTTTTTACCATAGCTACGAATTGACCAATTGATACTTGCCTTTATAGTTTATGCTCCAACCTGATTAGCTGTACACGAGTGCGACCCCGCAATATTGACCTATCGTGTGGACACATCTAATTATAAAAAATAATGGAACACGGATAACACGGATAATACTGATCTTGCCCTTTTCCATTTTAATTTCAAGCGAATACATAGCCAACAAATGGAACCATTTAATTGAGTTTTTTCGGATTATGCTGCTTCGCAGTAGGTAAAATTCATTTTATCTTTCCAATCCGTGTCATCTGTGTTCCTTTAATACTAATGTCCAAACGATCGGCAATATTGACGGCAAGAATGCCGCCCTTTAGCTTTCTGCCCGTGCAACAAACAAAGAACCGAAAATCCTATTTACTCAAAGTAAATGCAGCTTCCTTCACATCCCTCGAATTACCCCCCACCATTACTTTAAATTCGCCGGGTTCGTAAATGGTTTTTAAATCGCTGCCTACAAAACTGAGGTCTTTTTTTGCAAGAGAAAAAATCACCTCCTTTGTTTCGCCAGCCTTTATAAATATTTTTTGAAAGGCTTTTAATTTTTTTAGCGGCTGGGCAACCGAGGCAACCGGGTCGTGCAGATACAACTGTACCACTTCTTCTCCATCGTACTTTCCGGTATTGGAAACACTAATTTTTACCATTTGCTTTTGCAACGGCGACATTGATTTCTTATCAAGGCTTATATCCCCATAACTAAATGTTGTATAGCTTAACCCATAACCAAAAGGAAACAATGGTTCGTTGGAAACATCTAAATAATTACTACGAAACTTTTGGGTGGGTTGCCCAACCGGTTGCGGCCTGCCGGTGTTTTTGTGATTATAGTAAATGGGAATCTGTCCCACGTTTTGAGGAAAGGTCATGGTGAGTTTGCCCGAAGGATTGTAGTTTCCAAACAATACATCGGCAATGGCATTGCCTGCTTCGTGCCCCTGGAACCACGCATACACAATAGAAGTGGCAAGCTTATTTTCCATATTTAAAACCAACGGCCTGCCAGCCATAATTACCAATACCAGCGGCTTACCGGTTTTTGCCAACGCTTCTATCAATTTTTGCTGGCTTTCTGGTATGGATATATCTGAACGGCTTGCCGCTTCTCCTGTCATCTCCGATGCCTCGCCCACTACCGCAACTATAACATCAGCTTTCATAGCTGTTTCAACTGCTTCATCTATCATTGCCTTAGAAGACCTGCTGTCAATATTTGCCCTTTCACCAAATACATTCACCTTTTTTGCCAGATCCGCATCATCTGTAATATTCGCACCCTTGGCGTATAAAATATTCACGCCGCTTCCACCCACATTCTTCATGCCTTCTATTACGGGTACCGATAATTGCGCATCGCCACTAACCGCCCAGGTGCCCAGCATATTGCTTTTATCATTTGCCAGCGGACCGATGAGGGCAATCGTACCAAACTTTTTAAGCGGCAATGTTTGGTTTTCATTTTTTAACAGCACGCTGGCATGTGCACCAAATTGGCGTGCTGCCTTTCTCTTATCGTTGCTTAATACTTCTTTATCTGCCCTTGTCAGATCCGTGTACCTGTAAGGATCGGCAAACAAACCCAGTTTATATTTCGCTTCCAGAATGCGACGGCATGCATTATCGATCTGCAACTGCGTTACTTTGCCCTCCTTTAACGATTGCTTTAGCGTACCCGAAAAACCCTCTCCTACCATATCCATATCGGTACCGGCATTTAATGCCAGGGCAGATACTGTTTGCAGGTCGCCAAGCCCGTGAGCAGTCATTTCGTTGATAGAAGTATAGTCTGTAACTACAAACCCGTTAAAGCCCCATTGTTTGCGCAGCAGGTCGGTCAGCAACCATTTGTTTGCGGTAGCGGGTATTCCGTCAATTTCGTTAAACGATGTCATAATACTGCCCGACCCGGCGTCTATAGCAGCTTTGTACGGGGGCAGGTAGTATTCATACATTTTTATGCGGCTCATATCAACCGTGTTGTAATCCCTGCCACCTTCGGCAGCGCCATATAATGCAAAGTGTTTTACACAAGCCATAACAGTATTATAATCGGACAGGTTGTGACCCTGGTATCCTTTTACCATGGCCCGGGCAATCTGCGATCCCAGGTAGGTATCTTCGCCACTGCCTTCAGCAACACGGCCCCAGCGGGGATCGCGGGCAATATCTACCATAGGGCTAAAAACCCAGCTTAAACCATCAGCAGACGCTTCAATTGCGGCCAGCCTGGCGCTTCGTTCAATCAAAGGCATATCCCAGCTGCACGACAGCCCCAAAGGAATTGGAAAGGTGGTTTTATAACCGTGTATTACATCGGAACCAAAGATCATGGGAATTTTTAGCCGGGATGTTTTAATCGTTAATTCCTGCGCCTTTTTTATTTTATCCACACCAATAATGCCAAACAGGCCCCCTACTCCTCCAGCTTTTATCTGGCCTTCCACACCACTGCTAACTACCTCGCCGGTGGCCACGCCACCACCAGGTGTCAGCAGGTTTAATTGCCCTATCTTTTCGTCGAGGGTCATTTTAGCCATCAGGTTCGAAACAAACTGGTTCATACCTGCATTAGCTGATGCGGTATTTTTTACCTGTGCCTGAAGCGAGCCAAAGGCCAGGAAAGTAATGCAGAGTTTAATAATTTTCATATGGGGCGTTTTTATTTTAACAGGTATGGCTTCAACACTTTTTGCCAAATGGCATAACCTGCTGCATTCATGTGCAAGTTGTCTTCGATAAATAATGTAGGGTTTGCTTTTCCATTGGGTAATAACATGGGATGATAGACATCGGCAAAAGCAGCGTTAACGGCGGTTTTTAGATATGCTTCTATCAGCATATTGGCTACCACCATTTTGGGCATCAGTCTTTCGCGGCTGGGACTTGGCTTTATAGCTACATACAAAATATGGGTTTTGGGCAACTTATGCCTGATATGGTCAAAAAGCTGTAAAAAACGGTTCCGGACCATTTCTGGTGTAATGTTGTCGGAGGAAGCCAGATCATTATCGCCGCAATATATGACCACCTGCTTAGGTTGATAGGGAATAATAACTTCATCAGCATACCTTATTAAGTCGGGTATGGTTGAACCGCCAAAGGCGCGGTTTACAATTTTGTACCCAGGAAAATATTGTTGTACATCGGTCCATTTTGTAAATGAAGAGCTGCCGGTCAATAAAATACTATTAGGGGCAGGATGCTCAAAATTGTCTTTCTTAAGTAACGCCTGCACTTCATTATAGAAAGGCGGCTGCTGGGCCAGTAAGGCACCGAGACCTAACCAAAAGATGCAAATAAACAGCAGTAGTTTTTTTCTCATTTTTCTGACTTTTTTTTTCGATTGAATATAACAAAATCCCATTTTCGTCAGATCCTGGTTAATATTGACCGGCAGACCACGCGTTTGAGTATTCAACTTAGTACAGAAAAACAACAAATACAAAAGGAAATTAGTTGCTTAGATGAAAAGACATAAACGGGTTGAAGAAAAAGCATTAAAGCAGTTGGTTTATCTTTTAGTCACGAAAGAATATTTAACAACCCAGGGAATACCAATTATTACAAGAGACATCGGCATAGCACGTAACCAAATAACTACTCGTCCTGTATCCTTATTTTCAACCGGAACGAATGGTGCGAAAAACGATAGGCGTTCTTGTTTAAGCACGAGGCGTTCCGCTCGAACGCTATAAACAATTCGCAGGTGATACTTTCTACCAACCAGTCGTCCCTATGGGACGGTTCGGCGATTTCCTTCCCACTTTAAAAAATGAAACTAAACTTTAGTTGAGCGATGGCAATCAAAGATAGAAGATGAAAATTGTCATGGCTCTTCATGTTCCATCGGAAGAAAAAATTGGAAATTATGTATTTTCGTTCCGTAGGAACGAATGGTGCAATGGTACTATTCGCAGCATTGTATTACCACGATCGGTGAGTTCCGAAAAATCGAAATTAAATTAACACCCGTCCGAGTGGAGACAGCCGGGCAGACCTGTCCGAACGGATGTTCATCCCCGCCTGAATGATCAGATCGGACGGGCGGGCGGGCAACCGGAGCAGAATACAAACCTGCTGTTCGATCCAAAAAAAACAGATTTAGTTGACGCAAATGCGGTATCCGGCGCTACCATATGGGTTGATGAAACGCATCGGCCAACCATCGACTAATAGACCATTAAAATTCGTCGCAACCAAAATAAGACAAAGCTTTTTGCCGGCCTATAAGCTTGGCGCATTTATAAATCCATCATCTCAATTTTTTCCAAAACACCATCATACAAAACAAAACAGCGGTCCTTTTGCAGAGCCATCGGCTCGATCAATTTGGTAGCCCCGGATTTTAATCCGGGGAATGCTAATCCGGGGAAAAGGAAACCAAAATAATTAAGAGAGTCATCGGCTCGGCACATTTATAAATTAATCCTTTCAATTTTTGGCAAGACAACCTATTTCACACAACATTTTTTTTCCAGAGTCACAAAATAATAATAACAATGCATCCCGTGCAAAAGCAGCAATTCAGCGATTAAGAATTTAAAATTCGTTTATGATTTTTGGCAATAGATTATTTGGCCGTCAAAAATCGTTTGCGGCCGTGGGGTGTTGTCATTATTTGTTTGTCTGCTTTGTTACCTCCTTGTTTTTTTAAGA
>JBBRCW010000039.1:0-28035 GCA_038204535.1 Chitinophagales bacterium
GCATGATGAGGGGTAGTCTTTGATAACTCTTTGGTATAAATTTTCGTAAAAACAGGTGTCCGCACGGTAAGTTAAAAGCCGGGCACTTAAAGCATAAAATATGAATGGGAATAACAACCTACTGACAACAAAATCGTGGAATGAAGTAGTGAACATGCTGGCGCTTTCTATTGGATTTACACTTTTATTGCTATTGGCAAGAATAATACTGACCGGGCATTTGTACTACATTTTTTATGTTTGGAATTTGTTTTTGGCGGTAATACCTGTTATTGTTAGCCGCAGTTTATTTGTACAGGAGAAACTGAACGCAAAAGCTGTTTTGAAACTACTTTGCTGGCTGCTTTTTTTGCCCAACGCACCTTATATTATTACAGACATTTTTCATTTTAAAGAAAGGGTGCCGGTACCCAAATGGGCAGACTTGTTACTGGTTACTTCCGCCGCATGGAATGGTTTGATCCTGGGGATTGTGTCGCTATTACAGGTAGAGACATTTCTGCTGAGGCATTTTGCAAAGCCGAAAGTAAATGTCGTTATTTCGTTCACTTTATTGCTAAGCGCTTTTGGCATTTATCTCGGCAGATTTTTGCGTTTTAATAGCTGGGATGTATTTACCAAACCGGGTGTAATTGCACATGCTATACAGTACCGCGTTTTTTATCCGATGGACAATGCAAGAACATGGGGCTTTACTATTTTGTTTGGCGGTATGCTGTGGCTGAGCTATTATACAATAAAGGGTTTGAATGGTATGAAAATGGGTGATGACTATAAGCTGTAACAACTTTTCAATTACATGAAGAGACTGCATTGATTTATATAATTTTCCGAGGCATCTTATTTTCAATTGCGCTTCCGCCTTCTTCAAAGGTATTTTAATAAGTCTATGTGAAACCTATGTTTCTCTATTGTGCCCATGTGGTTTTTTATTTTGCACTCCACGCCATTCGTCGCGGCAGGCACATAGACACATAGCAAACATAATAACGCACATAGAGGGTAATGAGATTTAAAAGTATCATGCTTTTTTTTTACTAAGGCGAGCACTTCTGTTACACCCTGAAAAGCTTATTTTCGGAAACGAAAATTCATAGCCTGGTTTACCGTTGTATCTATTTGTTTTTCTATAAACAGGATGCTCCTAACGGAGCATATAAAGCAAAAAAGAAATGTGTCATACCGAAAGGCAACTGGCAGATTGCGCTTACTCTAAATGGCGACTTTAAAGCCAAATTTTTCCGCGTTTATGGTTACAAGCAGCATTTTCTAAAAATAGTTAGTCCTACACGGTTGTACCGGCTATCGATCAAAAAAAATCAGACTGTCTTTAATTCAGCTATCCTTTGTTCATTTGCCTAAACCCGACGATTGGTTGTCTTTTATGAACATAAATGAATACCTTTTTGCCTTGCAGAATATTACAGCAATGCGCATTCATTGATTTTTTAAAAACATTCATTAACCTAAACAAAATTTATGAGAAAAATTTCCTCAACATTTCATTTTTCAAGCCTTCTGTTTGCTTGTATGTTTCTTTCCGTTTTTGCTTCGGCACAAGTCATTATTAAAGGAACTGTTAAGAACGCGAATGGCCAAACCTTATCGGGCGCCTCGGTGGTAGAGCAAAAAGGCAAAAAAGGAACCATTACCGATATCAATGGATTATATAGTTTATCGGTTGCCCCCGGTAAATACACTATTTTGATCAGCTATGTTGGTTATGCGCCGCAAACTTTAAATGTGGTTGCTATCGCCAATTCGCAGGTTACGCAGGATGTTCAGTTAACTGACGCCAACAGCCTGACCGAAGTTACAGTAACCGGTTCAAGGGCCATAGGCCGTACAGCAATTGAAACCGCCGTTCCGGTGGATGTTATTCCATTGGCATCGGTCATAAACGACCTGGGCCAGGTTGACCTGAACCAGATATTGAATTTTATCGCGCCTTCTTTCCAATCTTCAAGGCAGACTGTGGCCGATGGAACCGACCACGTTGACCCTGCCCAGTTACGCGGACTGGGTACCGACCAGGTGCTGGTGCTCATCAACGGAAAACGCAGACATCAATCAGCATTGGTGAATGTAAACGGAACGGTAAACCGTGGCCAGGTTGGTACAGATCTAAGTGCCATACCGCCAACAGCCATCGAACGAATAGAGATATTACGTGATGGTGCGGCGGCACAATATGGATCGGATGCGATTGCCGGTGTTATCAATATTGTTTTGAAAAAGAAAACCGGTTTATTGGAAGCGGGGTCCAGTTATGGCGCCTACGTAACCAAATATCCAAAAAACTACGCCATCAATACATTGCAAGCTAAGGGCCCCGGAAGTGATGTGAGTGTTACGGATGGCAACAGTTTCCAGGCATCGCTCGGCTATGGATTTAAATTAGGCAAGGGTTTTTTAACCCTTACCGGTGAATATATCAAGCGATCGCCTACTAACCGCACCGGTACGTTTACCGGCGCTATTTTTCCCAATGTTAATGGAGTAAACCGCGACGATAGTATCATCGCGTCTAAAAATCTTACCCGGAATAGTTTTGACATCAGGGCTGGTAACTCGGCCATGAAAGGCGGTACGGTGTTTTATAATTTTGGTATCCCTGTGGGTAAAGAGGGCGAATTTTATGCCTTCGGCGGATATGGAAAGAAGAATGGTGAAGCAGCGGGTTTTTATCGCTACCCATCGGGCTTTGCCGGTAATGCTACCATTTATGCAGGCAATGCAAGTGCGCTATACCCCAACGGATTTTTACCGCTGATCACCTCCGATATACTTGACTTTTCTACAGCGGTTGGTTTTCGAACAAAGTTTGGCGGCTGGAACTTTGACATCAGCAACAATTATGGAATAAACACATTTGATTTTGGCGTAGAAAATTCTGTCAACTACACACAGTTTGTTACAGCAGGAAATAGGCAGACAACATTCGATGCAGGCGGGTTAAAGTTCTGGCAAAATACCACCAATGCCGACTTTTCAAAAAAGTTTAATTTCCTGGAGGGGTTTAATATTGCGGCAGGTCTTGAATACCGTGTGGATGCCTTTGGTATAAAGAGCGGCGAGGAAGCCTCCTATAAAAATTACGATGTTAATTCAAAGGCTTCAGGTGGTGCCCAGGTATTTCCGGGTTTTGTAAATACCATTGGCGATGATAAATCCAGAAATGCCAAAGCGGTTTATACTGATTTAGAACTGGATGTAACCAAGGCCTGGCTGGTAACGACCGCATTGCGTTTTGAAAATTACAGCGATTTTGGATCAACGCTTAATTATAAAGTTAGTACCCGTTATAAGGTTTCGTCCAACTTTAATATCAGGGCGTCTGTCAGTTCTGGTTTCAGGGCGCCAAGTATGCAACAGCGTTTCTTTGCAAAGACAAATACCTTGTTTGTTTCGCAGGGAGGAAATTTGGTGCCCGTACAGGCAGGTACATTTACAAACGATAGCCGTCCTGCGCAAATATTGGGCATCCCCACTTTAAAACAGGAAACCAGCAAGAGTATTTCAGTTGGTCTAACTGCTAAGCCCTTACCTGCTTTGGAGGTAACGGTTGATGCTTATCAGATTGATATAGACAACCGAATCATTTTAACCAACAACTTTACCGGTGGCTCCGATGCCAATTTAAAGGCGCAGTTAGATGCGGTGGGCGCCAGTACGGCCAACTTCTTTACCAATGCCATCGATACGCGGGCCACGGGATTGGAAGCAGTCGTCAACTATACCAAAAAATTTAGTGTAAAAAGCTCGTTGCGTACCACATTGGCCATGACGTTTATTGATAATTCGGTTAAGAAGGGTGCGGATGGCAAGCCGATTATTAAAGCATCACCGGCATTGGTAAACAGCGGACAACTGGGCAACTATTTTAACCGCGAAGATCAAAGCCGTATAGAGGTAGCCACTCCCAGAAACAAAATCAGCCTTACATTTAATTATAAATATAGCAAATGGGGAGCGATGCTTCGTTTTGTAAATTTTGGAAAGGCCACCTACCTGGATCCATCTATCAATCCTAATGATCCTGCATCGTGGCCCGTCAATGCTTTTACTGGCCAGAAGCAAACCCTCGATCAGCAGTTTAGCGGCAAAACGGTTACTGATCTGTCTATTTCGTACAAGGTTTGTACTTCGTTAACAGCAACTATTGGAGCCAACAACCTTTTTGATGTTTACCAGGATATTCAGGCGCATAGCGGCAACCAAAGTTCGGGAAGGTTTTTGTACAGCCGCCGGGTACAGCAAATGGGCTTTAATGGCGCCTATTATTTTGGAAGATTAAATTTTTCGTTAGACACTAAAAAGTAGGGCCTCGATATCAGCCTTTCGAATCTAAAAAAGGCTTTTGCCAGGTTACCATAAAGTATATTTTAAAATAAAAGCAGCCCAAAAATTGGGCTGCTTTTTTTCTTTCGTATTTTACGTTCTTCAACAATTTATATGAGGAATTTCCTGCTTTTGGTTGTTTTTACAGCATTTTATCATTCAAATTTTGCACAAGGGCTGCAGTCGCCCGGGCAGTTTTTAGGGTATAAAATTGGTACCCGCTACACGCCGCATTATAAGATCGTTCAATATTTTAAAGCGGTTGCTCAGGCAATGCCTGGTATGGTTAAGGTTGAAAAGTATGGAGAAACCAACGAAGGAAGGGAGTTGTTGCTGGCTTATATAGCCTCACCTGAAAACCTGCCTGAACTTGAAACCATTAGAAAGAGCAACCTGGCTTTGGCCGGACTATCGGCGAATGGAAATGCCGAAAGCAAAAATGCGATAGTGTGGTTAAGCTATAATGTTCATGGCAATGAAACCTCTTCGTCGGAGGCGGCTATGATTACCCTTTTTGCGCTGGTGGATCCCAATAATATGCAAACAAAAGAATGGCTAAAAAATACCGTTGTTATCATGGATCCCTGCTTAAATCCGGATGGCCGCGACCGTTATGTTTACTGGTTTAACAGCGTGGTGGGCGTAAACGCCAATCCTTATCCCCGTGCCCGCGAACATAGCGAGCCCTGGCCAGGCGGGCGAACCAATCATTACAACTTTGATCTTAACCGCGACTGGGCGTGGCAGACCCAGGTGGAAACGCAGCAGCGCTTAGCTAAATACAATCAATGGATGCCGCAGGTACATGTTGATTTTCACGAGCAGGGCGTAAACGAACCATATTATTTTGCGCCCGCCGCCGAACCGTTTCACGAAGTGATCACGCCCTGGCAACGCGAATTTCAAAATTTGATCGGGCGTAACCATGCCAAATATTTTGATGCTAAAGGATGGTTGTTTTTTACCAAAGAACGCTTCGATCTTTTCTATCCTTCGTACGGCGATACGTACCCAACCTATAGCGGCGCCATTGGAATGACGTTTGAGCAGGGTGGGGGCCCACGGGGTGGTTTAACGGTTGTAAATGCCAAAAATGATACGCTCACTTTATTAGACAGGGTGACGCATCATTACACAACCGGCCTTTCAACATTGGAGGTAGCGTCCACCAACGCTACCCGGTTATTGAATGAATTTAAAAAGTTTTTTGACGACAGCCGCCAGGGAAAAGGCAATACCACCAAAGCATACATTATTACCACCGATAACCGCGATAAATTAAATGCAGTAGAAGAGGTGCTTACAAAGAATGGCATTGAATATGGGCTGATAAATAGTACAACATTTAAGGGCGTTAATTATCGTTCGGGTAAAGAAGAAACAGGCGGTTTAAAAAAATATCACCTGGCTGTCAGCACCGCTCAGCCGCGGTCGGTTATGGCAAAGGTTTTATTGGAACCATCCAGTTTGCTTTCCGATTCAAATACCTATGATATAACTGCGTGGTCGTTGCCATATGCCTATGATGTAGATGCTTACGCGAGTAAAGAAACATTGACTATAAGGAAAGTGGATTCTATTGTGGCGAAGAAGCCCGTTGCCGCTTCCAGCTATGGTTATTTGGTAAGTTACCAATCCTTTCAGGGCGCAAAGATGCTGGCGCAATTATTAAAAAATGGAATTAAGGTGCGATTTTCAGAAAAGCCTTTTACCTACAAAGGCAAAGCATATAACCGGGGTACCCTCATCGTTTTAAATGCAGGCAATCCTGCTAACCTTCAGAATATTTTGAGCAAAGCAGCGGAGAACTCATTTGCAGAAATTGATGCTTTTGAAACTGGTTTTATGGATAAGGGCCCCGATATTGGTTCGGGGGATGTAAGGCTGATAAAGGCGCCGAAGGTGGCAATGCTAACCGGGGAGCAAACATCAGGTTTGAGTGCGGGCGAAGTGTGGCACCTGTTCGATAAAGGATTGAATTATCCGATCACCTTGATAAATGCCAATGATTTGGGCACAGTTACATTAAGCGACTTTGATGTGCTGGTGATGCCCAATGGAAATTATCGAATGCTAAGTGACCGCGCTGCAACCGACAGGCTAAAAGAATTTGTGCGCAGCGGCGGTAAGTTGATCGCCATGGAAAATGCCCTGTCGAAATTTACATCCGGCGATTGGAACCTGAAAGAAAAGGAAGATAAAACGGATGATAAATCGGAATATGCCGCTTTAAAAAAATATGAGAACCGTGAACGCGACCAGCTACCCGAAAGCATACCCGGCGCTATTTACAAAGTGCTTCTGGATAATACGCATCCGCTGGCATTCGGTTATCCCGATACCTACTATACCCTAAAACAAGACGGCACAGTGTACGAATTTTTAAAAGAGGGTTGGAATGTGGGCGTCTTAAAAAAGGATAATTATGTAACGGGGTTTGCAGGTGCTCAGGTAAAAAATAAATTAAAAGATGCAATGATTTTCGGCGTAGAAGACATCGGCAGCGGGCAAGTAATTTTCTTGGCAGATGACCCAATTTTCAGAAGCTTCTGGGAAAATGGAAAGTTACTGCTTTGTAATGCGGTGTTTTTGGTGGGACAGTGAATAATGAACAGTGAATAGTGAATAATGAACAGTGAACAGTGAATAGTGAAGAGTGAAGTGAAGAATGAACAGTGAATAGTGAAGAGAATAGTGATGAACAGCGAATAATGAAGTATTAAGAAAGATCAGTTTATTGGTAAGAAGCAGTGTTGGTTTCACTATTCACTGGTAAATGTCTCGTAAGAACGCACCATGCCTGGTTTGCCCGGCAATCTCCTGAATTTTAGTAGTTGTTATCCAGTGGATCCTGAAATAAGTTCAGGATGACGGCTTCTTGTCATTAGTGATCGGTCACCAATAATGGCGAATATAAATGACGCAGGACTTATCCTGTTATCTTCTAAAATTTTGTTGATGTTCTCCAGGGGATACTGAAACAAATTGCCAATCACACATTTGTAAACAATTTAATTAATGGGCTTATGCAGAGAAAGACTTCGTGCAAACGGTTTCCCCTCCTTTTTTAAGGAGGGGACCGATTTTATGCGCAGCATAAAATCAGGGGTGGTAAAACTCCACTATAATTTTTACTAATACCCAGGCGATATCTTCAACTACTCACTACTCACCGCTCACTATTCATTCTTCATTATTCGTTCTTCAGTATTCCCTGTTCACTATTTTCAACTCCCCCTCTTGCATTACTAAGAATTTAAGAATAGATTTAATGTATTATTTCATCCTAAAACAAAAAAACTTGCTTTATGGAACATTCAATCCTTTTAGAAGCAGCGCTCAGTAAGGGCGATATCAGCAAATTACTATTCCAGGGTTGTACCAATAAGGAATTGGTTACCGACCTGCAAAGGGTGTTATTTGAATTGGGTTTTAAAAATGAATTGAAGTTTGATAATTACCAGGCAGATGGTGATTATGGCCCTGCAACCGCCAGTGCTGTGGCGGCATTTGCCAGTAAGAATAAAACGCAAAGCGATGGCGCATCGATGTCGAACCAGCTAGCCAAAATCATTTTGCAACGGCACGATTATCTGCCTGAGATGTACTTGCTGTGGACTATCCACACATCGGATCTTCGAACAAAAAAATACATTTCGAAAGGAACACGAATGAGCATAACGGCAATCCAAACTTTATTAAACGAAAGAGGCCATGGCGATCTATTAAACTTTCCAAAATTCGGGGCAGATGGATTGTATGGGCAGGGTACAAAAAATGCCTGCGTTGCCTACGCAAAAGCCAATGCCATTGAATCGGATGGGGACTTATTAACCCGGCCTCTGATCGATCTGATGCTTAAAGATATCAATGCTTTTTATGGAAAAAACTGGACCGACCTGGCGGCAAGTAATTTACCCAACGACGACTCCCCGCTGGTATTGTTTGAGGCATCCCGGTTTCAGGGCAAACCCTGCCGGGCGGATAAAAGTTTTATACCAGCGCTGCAAAAAATTAATAGCTATGCTGAGCAAGCCGATGTGTATGTGAATGTAACCAGTTCGTTCCGCACCTCTTCTAACGTGGGCGGGGCTATTGTTAAACCTGCTTCGCGGTCAAACCACATGGCAGGCCACGCCATTGACATGAACCTGATCTATGACAATAAAAGAAAGACTGCAAATTCAGTCGAGCTGGCCAAATACCCCGCAGTGGCAGAACCGGTAAAGCGGTTTATCAAATCAATATTAGACGACCCAGGCCTTAGGTGGGGAGGCACTTTCGGCGCAAAAGATCCAGTGCATATTGATGATGGCTTAAACGGCAATATGGCCAATTGGGATAAACGATACCTGGCAATGCAAAAAGCTGTGCAATTAGGAGCGTTGAGTTAAATTTAATTACGTAAATGTCATCTTCTCATAAGGAAGCTTACATATGATTTGTAGGCTTCCTTTTTTTATCGTTGCCAAGACCGCTCTTTTAAATGTTTAATTTTTGCCCGCGGCCTTTGTAAAATAATCTGTCACCGATTTTGCTGCAGCGGCTGAATTAAAGTCAGTTGTTTTGTTTCGTCCTTTTATTTTTCACCAATCAATATCTCCTGTTCCAATCCTTTTTTATGTTTGTGCAGCAAGTCAATGATCGGCTTTAGCGTGTCGTAAGCGCTGTGCGATGGTTCTAGTTCAAAACTATTCTGGTTGTTGTACAAATCGCGGTTGCCGTATTGCTCAAATAATGCCTCTATGTTATCGGGGATAAAATAGCTGGCTTTGTCTTCAAAATGACGGTGGTATTCGTTTAAGAAAATATTGAGGCCGGCAAAGTCGTAATCGCCAAAATGGATATAGGAATTAGGGATGGACTGCAGCCACTTTACCAGGTCGGAGCTGTAGGGATAACGGGTAACAAAAAGCGCCTTAATGCCGGTGAAAAGATATGCCTGCTGATCAAGATTATTAAAATTCTCCGCGTTTTCAATACCGATGATCGTTACATCTTCGGCTACCGAGAAATTGGTATAATCGGCTATATAAGTGAACACCCCTTTTTGAGGAATCAGGGGAAAGGGCATGTCGTTCATCTGCACGTCTACAGGTTCAATGCAGTTTACGAGGAAGCCGGTAAAGCTTCTGATCTTTCTGGCTTTGGAATTAGAGGAGGTTTCTACTGCTTCGGATTTAGTAGCGGTATCGACTGACATCTTTTGAACAAACCCAGCCAGGTCTTTTATGCCAAAACGGTTGTGCAAATAATGTTCTAAGGCATGTGGAGAGGCGAGCAAATAATGCGCCTTGCCGCGGCCCTGCATTTGCTTAATCAATATGCCATCCTGCAGCAGTTCGTCTACCACATCGTGCGAAAAATTGCTGGCCGGCAGCTTTTCTGTTTGCTGCAGCAAAAGTAGTTTTTGCGCTATGCTAAGAGGTAATGTCATGATGTTAAATTGTGTTGACTTAATATTCGTTTAACTCTTGTGATGCTCTTGCTGTCCTTTTCAAGTTTGTAAATATGCCGGTAAGCAAGGGCGTCGTTTTCGGTTGGGGAGCCATTAATCAGCCAGATGTTACGGGCCGATGCAAAATTTAATATTCCCCTTACATTCACAGGGTGCAGCCTGCCTATCTCATCCATCATGCAATGCAGTTTAAAGTCTTTAAAGCGTTTACTGGCGCCTTCTTTAAATACATTTAACAACATGATGTTGATCATCGCCTTAACCAATACATCGGTTCCTTCGCTGCCCACATTGGCTAATCTTTCAACCCATCCGGTATCGTTCTTATTTTCAACGATCCTGAATTTTATTTCAAAGGAATCTGATAACGAGATCGTATCCCTTCTAAGGTTCTGTATTTCTTTAATCAATTGTTTTAAAAGGTCAACGGCTTTTTTATTTTTCGACTCAGTATCGTTTTGCGTAAACAAGTTGGCAACGCCCAATTCAAATCCGCTCTCCGCGTTAAACTTTTGTATCAGTTTTAATACCTGCACCACCTTATTATCGCTCTCATCCATTTTCATTTCTATCTTTTGGATGACGCCTACCGCAATAGAGTTATTTTGTGTAAAGTCGTTGTTGATGCGGGTAATGATCCTTTGTATTTCGCCTTCGCTGCTGGTTAAATCATTGGTTTCTTTACCAATTAATTTTATGATGGATGCATACCGTTCGTTTACCCGCTTTTCAAACTCTGCTATGCGGTTATCTTCTATAAACTGTTGCAGTTTGTCGGCAAATTCAAGATACTCATTTTTATTGATAAGAATAGCCGAAAATTTGAAAATGTTGTTAGACGAAAAGTGGCTTAAAAAACGGTTGACCACTTCTTTTATATCATTCACTTTTTCGATGATGGAGTAATGGACTTCCTTCAGCA
This sequence comes from Chitinophagales bacterium, assembly GCA_038204535.1. Lineage (GTDB taxonomy): Bacteria > Bacteroidota > Bacteroidia > Chitinophagales > Chitinophagaceae > Segetibacter. Next base: position 10,722 of record JBBRCW010000039.1, read on the forward strand.
GCCGTGCAAGGTCTTTGCATCGTTTGCCCAAACTACTGAATGTTAAATTTTTGTCTGCAACGTTTTTTTGATACCAGCCGGTTTCTAACATCTGCCTGTATTCTTCCAGGTCTTCGTTCACCTGCGATAAGCTAACCTGGAAAGCCGTAATCGTTTCCATCACTTGTTCAACCTGTTGCAACAGTTCCCTTTGCAGGTTGGTGAATTTGCTTTCTTCTGTAAGTAATTGTTGGTGCAACTGCTGACGGCTGTTTTTAAAATCTTCTGCTTTATCAAGCAACTCCCTTTTGTCTTTTTTGAATTCGGCTACAGTGTCCCTTTTCTTTTCAATAAACTGCAGTTCGCTTATCAATATACCCAGCTGCTGTTCAATTTCGTTTAGCCGTTTAGTATCTGCCCCGCTGGCTGTCAGTTCATTTTGCTGTTGCTGTTTTATGGTATTACTGCGGTCATTAAATTCATTGTTAAGATCGGCTAGTTTTACTTCCGTTTGCGCCGATGCTTCAGCCGCTTGCTGACTTAAGGTGGCAATCTTCTGCTCTTTTTCCTTTTCTTTTAATCTAACCTGCCGGTCAATTTCGTCTTCAATTTTTTTGGTGCCATCTTTTAGCAATGCTCTTTCAGCAACTGCCGACGAAACCAATTGTCCCGCCTCAATTAATGCGTTTTGCTTGTCATCCGCAGCCTTTTTTTGCCAGTCGCTCAGCATAAGTTTAGCGGCGGCCAGTTTTTGCTGTGCCTGTTGCAAGGCATATTCCTGTTCCCTTGTTTCGTCCTTTATTTCGCGCAGGTGAACCGATATCTTTTTGTGCAGTTTTTCGGTTTCGTCTTCCCATTTTTCTTTCCACGTATGCCATTGCTGCGTAAGCTTTTCAATCTGCTGCAGTAAACGGCGTTTTTCCGCTTCATAGTCTTCGGCTGTCCGGGCTGTTTTTTCTATTTCTTTCAGATCGATGGAAACACCATACATGCTTGAAGCGCTGCCCTTATCTTTCGGGTTCAGGTCGCTCATAAACAAGACGTCTTCGTTACAAATTTTGCCAATAGTCGCATCCCATCCCGGACGGTTATTGTTAAGCCATTCATACAAAGAGCCTTTTGTATTGTCGAGCCGCGCCTTAATGGCATTTACCTGTTGTTGTAAGGCCGCTATAATGTCATCGCTTTTTTCTTTCTCTCTTTCTTTTTTGTCGAGGCGGGCTGCTTCTTCTACTTCCCATTGTTTTTGTGTTGTGGATAACCGGGCCTGCAATCCTTTTATGTTTTGCCGGGCTTTGTTTGCCGAACCCTCAAACAATTGAATGTCTTTGTCGGCCTGGGCGATCTCATCATTATACCAATGGCGATGCTTTGCTTCGGCAGCTTTTACTTCGGCGGCGGTCAGGCGATTGCCCGCCTCTTCTACAGCCTGTAACCCTTCAGCCAATTTTTCCTGATGCTGTTTTGTGATCGTTTCAACTAATGCGGCATATTGTGCCCTTAACGCTTCTTTTTGTTGCAACAGTGCTTTTTCAGCTTCAAGTTGCTCCTGCTTAAAAAGGTGAGAAATTTCTGCAAACTGGTTGTCCAGTTCTTTTAGAAGAGCGCTGTATTTTTGGGTTGTTTCCCTGTATTGGGCCGATAACAGGGATTTTTCTTCCTGCAGGTTTCCCAATTTCTTTTCCACCTCCAATTTTTTGGCCACCCTTGTGGTTACCTCTTCAATATTGATCTTTTCGTAATAACTTTTTTTCTCTTTAGCGGTTTTTATTTTGTCGTCGAGCAGGGTTATTTCTCCCTGTATCTTTTCTTTTTTATTGTCGAACCTTTTTTTAAGATCATCCAGTTTGGCCTGTAGCGTTAATTTTTTATCGGTTTCATTTTCGATGTCCTCTAGCAGCCGTGGCTGTTGCTGAGTGGCCGTTTCAAAGGATATTTCCAATTGCAGTGCAAGCGCCTCTTTTTCGCGTTCCTGCATTTTAATATCAAGGTATAAATTGGCTACCTGGCAGGCCTGTTTTTGTACTGTCGGCTGCCTGAACTGCCTTATGTCTTTCAGTTGTTCTTCAAAGTCTTTTAGCTGGTATTGGTAGGTGTCCAGCTTTATTACTATGTCTTCATCACTTAAAGAATGAATGATGGTTTCTTTTATAAACTCGGCTTCCAGTTTTGAGTTTAGAAATACATTTTGAATGGTACGGGGTATATTCTGGTATTGCCGGCTTTCGAGAAACGAATATTTCTTAAGTTCTTTTTTGCCCTCGTTGTTGCCATACAAAATGTCGCGGTACTCTTCGTATCGATCTATCTTTCTGCTAAAGTCAATACGCTGTATATCCAGCCGGGCACGTATCTTATCCCAGCTATCCAATACAGTACCATCCGGGTCAATGTAAATATCTTTATTGAATGGTGCGTCTATAAAACGGTAGCAAACCTTGCCTTGCGATTTAAACGCCATAATGCTAAAGGGGCCGGTTTCTTTCACAACTTCATAAATAATATAACTGTTGGCATAAGGCAAATAATACTCTGCAAAATTTTTCTTCTCCCTGCTGATGCCCAGTTTTAAAGTATCGGCATTGTAAAAAAACAATATGCTGCGCAAAAGGGTGCTTTTGCCTACACCCTGCGTGCCTATAAAATGCACGTTTCCATCTACCATTACCTCGGCATAGGCAATGGACGCGCTGTTAATAAAAATCACTTTATGTAAATATCTCATGCTAAACTTCTGTCGGTATATTAATGCTTAAAATCAATTCTTCCAGGTAGGCAAACGAGGTAAGCACCTTGTAGGTGTTATTGATTTCATTTTCCAGTTCTATAAAATTATCGCGGCGCAGCAAGTCAATGATTTTTTGAATGCCGGCCATATAAGTATCTTCTTTGGTGTATTTTTTAAGGCTCTCCAGTTTGTTTTTCAGGGTTGCATCTACATTGATTTTTACCAGCAAATCCGAAGGCGTAAAGCGGAAACCTGTTCCAAACGTGGTTTCAAAGGTTTTAAAAAAATCCAGGATGTCAATCCATCTGTAAGCAGCTTCAATTTTTCGCTCCAGGTCTGCCTTGGCTTCGTTACGCGTAAAATAAAAATATTCATTGCCCTTTTCAAGCGTAAAATTGATGGCTGCGAAGTATTCAAACAGGTCGTCGTAAAACTCCTCTATAACGTTGTACCATCTTCTTTCGTCGTCGTTGCCGGCATTGCTGCAAATGAACTGGCCTTTACTTAGCTTTTCAAAAATGGCAGCGGTTTGTTTTGGTAACTGCATATTTATTATTTTGGATATACCATGGCAAACTCAATGTTTTGATGCTGCTGGTAATTTTCGGTAATGTTTAATTCGTTTTGGTAAATTGAAACTACCTGGCAATAGACGGTCACCCGCTCTTCAAAATCGACCTGCCGTAGAAAGTTATAGTTCATTATATAATCGAAAAGGTGATTGCGCCCGGCCGAAAAGCTGTTTTTTAATTCCTCCAGGTTGATGAAGACCTCCTGTTCGGTCTGGTTTTCAAGGTATTCTGTCTCAATTTTTCCGCCGACAGGAAGCTTTATTTTTGTGCCAGTCCTTACCCTTTTGGCAATGCGCTGCTTTATCTCTATCAGTTCGTCGCTTTGCAGTGCATCAATGGACAATTTTAGCGGATATACGGGGTTACTTTCAAATACAACTGCTTTGTTATTTTGGATGATTTCAACAAAATCTGATTTGTTTTTAAGGTCGAACTGGTCCTTCAGATATTTTACCTGTTTTAGCTTTTCAAAAACCTTGCTCTGGTATTTTACCTGGTTCAGGTAATCGATGATCTGCTTTTGCAGTTCAATTGAATTATGCCTTAGTTCGTTTATCCGGTGGCGTAGCTGGGTAACAACCTGTTTTAATTCTTCGTCGAAGGCTGAGCTGAAAAATGCCTGTTCTTCTGCGGTGATCAATAATTCGGTCTGGTCGAGCAGGGCGCTGATGTCTTGTCTTTTTGCATCATAATTTTCAAGCTTGGCAATTTTAATATTGTAATTGGGCTCGGTCTTAAAGGTATTGTCGATGTTTCGCAGCAGATCAATCATGTTGCGATAAGAAATTCGGTTGATCTTTCGCAGCGTATTCTTAATGGTTTTAAGGTAGATGTATTGGCGGTCAGCATCGTTTTCCTGTAGATAATACAAGATGTTCTGTTTAACCTGCTGAATATTTTCGTTGATGTAAGAAAGGTTGATCTCTTCGTTTACTTCCAGGATGGTCTCAAAAAACTGCAGGTATTGATCATCCATTTCAATAAAAGCCGCGTTCTTATTCAAAATGCCATGATCCAGCAAAAAATCGATGCGTTCATCTTTATCATCCACCAGGGGCAAGGCATATTCCAGCTTAAACGGGATTTTTCGTTTTTCAAAAATTTCCGTTAGTAACTTTTTCTCCCGGTCAAAGGTTTTAAAAAGTTCAGCTATGTTATGAAACGAGGTCATTTATCTTTTTGGTTACCCGTATTAAAGGGCTGCAAAATAAAAGGATTATGGCCAATAACGAATTAGTAAGAAGCAGGAGAGCAGAAAGGACAAGTATTTGTGAAGAATTGATAGGATTGGTGAAATAAAAAATATAAAAATGGAAAATATAAGAAACGGCGTTTGTAAGGAAATTTTCGAACAAATAAGCGTAGGCAATGGTTATTTCCGCAGGATGAAGTAAACACCAATTCGTTGCTGGTACAAAATCCGCTTTAGCGCTAATTATTATTATTGTTTTAAGAAAGCCGCCTCAGGCAACGGGGGCGATTTTTACAGATGTTTTGCCTCACATACCCTAAAAATCAGCATCAGTAAGCTTACTAATAGTACCCGATATTCAACTGCATGACATTTTTTTTACTTTTATACGTAGATAAATTTTTTATTTGTCGTATAGTTATTTATTTTTGAAAAAAATTAGTGATGGATGCCAAGATTACTTTAAGTTTTAATGAAGCCGTAATAGCCAAGGCCAAGCGTTATGCCGAGGCAAATAACATCAGTTTGTCCCGGCTTATCGAGTATTTATTGCAAAAGATCACCACAACCAATTACCAGTCCTTCGAAGATTTTCCTATTTCAGATTGGGTAATGCAGGTTGCCGAGGGCGAAGCGGTTTATCAAACCAAAAAAAGAAGCCGCAAATCTTCTAAAGATGAATTTTTTGCGGCTAAGAAATAATGAGAGTATTCATAGATGCCAACGTCCTGGTTTCCGTATTGAACAAGGAATACCCCTTGTTCACCTATTCGAGCCGTATTTTAAGTTTGAATGACCGGTTTCGATTTGAGCTGTTTACTTCTCCCATCTGCCTGGCCATTGCATTTTATTTCTCCGAAAAAAAGTATAAGTATGCCGTAGCCAAACAAAAAATTAAACTATTGGCTGAAAATATTGAAATTGCTCCAGCTACTTCGTCTTCGGTAAAAAATGCGCTCAGCAACGCCAAAGTAAACGATTTTGAAGACGGGCTTGAGTACTACGCCGCAATGGAAACCCAATGTGCCTGCATTGTTACAGAAGATATGAACGATTTCTACTTTTCTGAAATTGAGGTATTAAGCTGTCACGATTTCTTTTTAAAATATATGGCAAAGACTAAATGAATCTCTGCCCATTGTAATGTTCTCTTGCCCAGCTAATTTTTATTGCTGAAACATAGATAACTTCCGTTTAAATCAATAACTGCATGATGAAATTTTGTAAGCTGGTACTTTTATTAGCCTTTTTCCAACAAACAGTTGCTCAGAACCTTGATTATTATCTTCCAAAAAAAGTTACTTACGATCCAACTATACCAACTCCAAAATCTGTTATTTATCACGAAGTGGGAGAGTGGCATGTTACCCACGACCGCCTGGTAAATTATATGAAAGCCGTGGCTGCCTCATCGCAGCGAATAAGCCTGCAAATAACGGGTTTTACCTATGAAGACAGGCCGCAGCTTTTGTTAGTGATAACGTCGCCCGAAAATCAGCAACATATCGAAGAAATTCGCCAGCAGCATTTATTATTAAGCGACCATTCAAAGTCGGCATCGGTTAATGTTGAGAACATGCCCGATGTTGTCTGGATGGGTTTTAGCATTCATGGAAATGAACCCAGCGGGGCAAACGCCTCTATGCTGACTGCATATTATCTGGCTGCCGCTAAAGGCCCGCAAGTGGACGATCTTTTAAAAAACACGGTCATTTTATTGGATCCATCTTTTAATCCTGATGGGTTGAATCGCTTTGCAACCTGGGCCAATATGAATAAAAGTAAAACCCAGGTTACCGATCCTAATGCACGGGAGTTTAATGAGGCATGGCCCGGAGGCCGTTTTAATCACTATTTGTTTGATCTTAACCGCGACTGGTTGCCTGCCCAGCATGTAGAAAGCCAAAACAGGCTGGCGGTGTATCATAATTGGAAACCCAATATTTTTACGGATCACCACGAACAGGGAACCAATGCTACGTTCTTTTTTCAACCTGGTGTTCCGTCGCGGGCAAATCCCAATACGCCAAAGCTAAATCAGGAACTAACCGGGCAGATCGGTAATTATCATGCAAAATATTTAGACAGCATTGGCTCTTTATATTTTACAAAAGAAGGTTATGATGATTTTTATTATGGCAAGGGCTCAACTTATCCTGATATAAATGGCGGAATTGGTATTTTATTTGAACAAGCCAGCAGTCGGGGCCATGCACAGGAAACTGATAACGGACTTCTAACTTTTCCTTTCACCATCCGTAACCAATTTATTACTACGCTCTCTACGCTGGAGGCTTCAAGAACGATGCGTAAAGAGCTGCTGAACTATCAGCGTAATTTTTATACCGATGTAATGAAAGAAGCGGCCGCTTACCCAACCAAAGCTTTTGTGTTTGGTGATGCAAAAGACAAAAGCCGTACATGGCATTTGGTAGATATAATGCTGCGGCATAAAATAAATGTATACCCGTTAAAGCAGCCGGTTAGTGCCGATGGCAAAACCTATGAACCGGGCAGTGCATTTGTTGTACCGACCAGCCAGCCGCAGTTTAAGATCATTAAAACCATTTTCGAAAAAACGTTCGATTATAAAGACAGTTTATTTTACGATGTATCGGCATGGACTCTTTCGTTGGCTTTTAATATGAGCAACACTGTACTTACTGCCACACCACAAGCGTATTTAGGCAACCTGGTAACGCAGTCCAAAAAACCGTCTGGAAGTGTAACTGGCGGCAGCAGCAACTATGCTTATGTTTTTGGCTGGGAAGACTATTATGCGCCTAAGCTATTGTACGCTTTACAATCCAAAGGCATCAGCACAAAGGTTGCTACTCAAAAACTACAAGCTGCTACCAGTGCAGGAAATCAAACTTTTACTTATGGATCAATATTAATACCGGTAAGGCAGCAATCATTAAAACCCGATGAGCTGTACAAAATGATAGAGGATGCTGCCGCCGAAACAGGTGTGGAAGTATTTGCTGTTAAGTCGGGCTTGTCTGCGGGCGGTATAGATTTAGGTAGTAATAGTTTTGCTTCAGTTCAGCAGCCAAAGATCTTGATGTTTTCAGGAACAGGCACTAACCCAACCGATGCGGGTGAAATATGGCATTTGCTTGATCAGCGTTTTAATATGCCGGTTAGTATGGTGGATGTTGAAAAATTCGGATCGATCGATGCTTCAAAATACAATGTCATCATCATGCCTTCGGGCAATTATAATAACCTCGAAAAAACTACGCAGGATAAATTGAAATACTGGGTCAACAACGGGGGTACACTGGTTGCAACCGAAGATGCGGTAAAATGGCTGAGCGTAAACGGCTTTACAAAAGTGTTATTTAAAACCGATCCGGAAAAAAAGGATTCTACGCTGATGTTGCCATACAATATGCGGTCAGACGAAATGCGGGCTAAAGATATGGCGGGATCTATTTTTGAAGCGAAAATGGATCTTACCCATCCTTTGTGTTATGGGTACAGCTCGCCAACAGTGAGTGTATTTAAAAGCAATATCCTGTTTATGGATCAGAACAACGGACCGTACGATTCGCCGGTGATGTACACCGAAAATGCACTGCAAAGCGGTTATCTATACAGGGGTAACAAAGATCGAATCAGTAATTCAGCGGTCATCAATATCGATCAGTCGGGTAAGGGTGGTCATATTATTTCTATGGTGGACGATCTGAACTTTCGTGCTTTTTGGTTTGGTACCAATAAGATTTTTATGAATGCACTGTTTTTTGGAAATATTATACGGCTATAAATATATCTTATTAAAGATTGAAAGGCAGAATCAGACAAATACTGAATCACCGCCAATTAATTGATTGCGAGATAGTGACTATCAAAAAATTAACACCATTGATACCGGTAATTATTATTCATTTGCATTTCGAAATTTTTGAATTAAACAACATACTATGAGGGTTAGATTTATAAAGATCATTGTCGCTGCATTCTTTCTATACCTGCCTTTTCAATCGGGTGCCTGGGGATTGCTGGGCCATCGCATTGTGGGGCAGATTGCTCAAAATCATTTAAATGGAAGGGCCAAAAAAGCCATTGCGGGAATTTTAGGAAATGAGTCTGTGGCCATGGTGGCCAATTATGCAGATTTTTTAAAATCAGATTCAAATTATAAATATTTAGATGCCTGGCATTATATTAATTTCGAAACAGGCCTTTCGTACCAGGCTCTGCAAGACTATCTTAAAGTGGATACTATTGCCGATGCCTACACCAGGCTTACCTTTTTAACCAGCGAATTAAAAAGGAAAGACCTGGAGCAAGAAAAAAAGGTGTTGTATTTAAAGCTGCTGATTCATATTGCGGGCGATGTTCACCAGCCCATGCACTCAACCGCTGCCGGCGACCGGGGAGGCAACGATATAAAAGTGCAATGGTTTAGTCAGCCTACTAACCTGCATTCTGTTTGGGATACAAATCTTATAGAATCGCAAGAGCTCAGCTATACTGAATACGCAGCCGCATTAGACCATGTGACCGCTGCCGAACTGGCCGACCTTCAAAAGCAGCCCCTCAGCAGGTGGTTATACGATTCTTATGTTGTCAGCGATCAGTTACGGGCCGATATCAAACAACCCAATCAACGATTGAGCTACGACTATAATTTCAGGTATCTTAAAACACTAAATGAGCAATTGTTAAAAGGAGGGATCCATTTAGCGGGTTTGCTGAACGAAATTTTTGGATAGCATTTAGTTAATAAATTAAAAGGGGCATCTCTATTGCTAAAGATGCCCCTTTTCGATTCTAAAATAAGCCTTTTATACTTTTGGAAATTTGTAGCCGTTGTGGTATTCTTTGGCAAAGTATTTCTTATTGACTTCGTTATCGGTAAACTGATTTTTAGCCTTATCCCACTCAAGTTTTTTACCGCTTTTAAAAGCAATATTGCCCATCTGGCAAACGGTTGCTACATGCGATCCTGCCTGGATGGGGCAATTAAGGTCTTCCATCTTGCGCGATTTTACAACATCCACAAAATTTACCATGTGTTTATTTAGCCCATTGTCCGACGATTTTACAAAAGGTTTGCTCACCTTATTCTTGCCTTGTTTTTCTTCAATTACTTCCCAACCGCCCCTGTTTAAAATGAGTGTGCCATTGTTGCCAATATAGGCTATGCCATGGTCGCGATCGTAAGACCCATTGTCTATACCCATAGCCGAATCCCACACCATATTAAAACCATCAAATTCGTAGAGTGTTGTAAGTGTATCGGGCGTTTCTTCGTACAGGTCGGGGTAGGCAAACCGGCCACCGAGCGCCGATACCGATTTAGGTACCGCGGCTTTCATTCCCAGCAAACCATAGTCAATTAAATGCACGCCCCAATCGGTCATCAGCCCTCCGGCATAATCCCAAAACCACCTGAAATTAAAGTGATACCTGCTCGAATTAAAAGGCCGGGTGGGAGCTGGTCCCAGCCATTTTGCATAATCAGCACCGGCAGGCGGGGCGCTATCGGGCACTACCGGGCCGGGTTTCATCCAGCCCTGGTAGCACCATACTTTTACGGTGCGTATATTACCCAATTGCCCGCTTTGTACAAAGTCGACGGCATCTTTAAAATGTTGCTGGCTACGCTGCCATTGGCCTGCCTGCACTACTTTGTTATATTTCTGCTGTGCATTCACCATGGCCCGGCATTCCGCGATCGAATTACCAACCGGCTTTTCAACATACACATCTTTGCCAGCCTGGCAGGCGTCTGTCATCATGAGCGCATGCCAATGGTCGGGCGTGCCAATAATCACCGCGTCTATATCCTTTCGGTCTAATAACTGCCGGTAATCATCGTACTTTGATATTTTGGCCGCGTCAACGTTCAATTTAGACAGGTCGCCTAGTCGTTTATCCATCACATTTTTATCGGAATCGCACAAGGCAACCAGGTTTACGCCGGGTACTTTAAGAGCCGCTGTCAGGTCTGACCACCCCATTCCATTTATGCCGATTACGCCAATATTTAGCTGGTCGCTGGGCGCAACTTTATTTTTAAAAATGGCAAAGGCCTGGTTATTAAAAGCCGGTAATAATAAACTTCCACCAACAACGGTGGCTGAATGTTTTAAAAATTTTCTACGGGACGACATGTTTAATGGGTTTTTACAAGTTAAATAAGGTGCTTTTAATCTACACGGCAAAGGTTTTGCCGAAATTATAATGCCCGCCAATCCTAATATTTAGAGAAAATTGAATCCCCATTTGATAGGATGAGAACAAGCATTCGTTTAAAAATGGAAGTTAATGAAATTTATTACGGATGGTAACAACAAGTTATTTTTCTGCAGATGAAGTTGATGGTAAAATAAAACGGGGGGCAACCGGTCTGGTTTTACCTGCAAAAAGAAGCCAGGCGAATAAACTAATTATATACTGGTTCAGGCACAGGTTACAATTTTACAAGGTTTTTACGAATAGCTTCAAGGGCCAATCCAACACGGCTGCCAACTTTTAGTTTTTGAAAAAGGCTTTCGCGATACCCGTCAATCGTTCTTTCGCTAAGACCCATTTTTATTGCTATGGCTTTGTAGGTAAGGTCGCTGCAGGCTAATTGTAAAAATTCTTTTTCCTTTTCCGAAATGTGAAGATCCTCCGCCATTTTTTCGCTCATGATTAAGCGGCGATAATTAATATTGCTCACATCGCCATTGTAAAATCCCTTTGCATGAATTTCAATTAACGCTTTTTCCAATTCGTTGGGGTGGGTGTCTTTCAAGAGATAAGCGCAGCATCCCGCTTTTATCATTTCGATAATGGTTTTGTCGCTATCGTTCATTGACAGAGCAACCAACTTTACGGCAGCGTGATTTGTGGAAAGCCATTTAGCCGTGGCTACCCCATCCATAACAGGCATATTTACGTCTAATAATATAATGTCGGGAATTTGGGCAAGTTGAACTATTTTCATCTGCAGGTCTTTTCCATTCAATGCTTCAAGTGTAACCTTGAAATTGCTGAAACTGCTCAGCATCAGGCTGAGTGACTTTAAAAAAAGCTGGTGGTCATCAACCAATCCTATTGTAACATTCATTTTGCATTGGTTTTAACCGGCAGATCAATGGAAACTGTGCAGCCTTTATCGGGTGCTGACGACCAATGTATTTTACCACCCAGTATTTTGGTGCGCTGTTTTAGGTTTTTTAAACCAAGGCCGGTGTTTAATTTTTTTTCACTAAATCCCCTACCATCGTCTTTAATCTGCACACATAAAATGTCATTATTGGTTTCAATTGATACAAAGATATTTTTCGCCTCAGCGTGCTTTAGGGCGTTTTGAACCGCCTCCTGGATTATTCTGAATAATATGACCTGTTCATCTGGTTTTAAAAAAATAGTGTCGGGATGGTTAAAATGCAGTTTAACAGAATCGGCAATGTTGATTCGGTTAACCTCGGCCTGAAGGTTTTCGAGCAGATTAAATTGTTCCAGCCACTCCTTATCCATAGATTTTGAAAGAGAACGTAACTCTGCAATTGCTTTGCCCAGCGTTTCATTGGCGGTCTTTAATGTGTCGGGCGGTTGCGCTATCGACCTCTCGGTAATGCCAATTAACATTTTAGTGGTACTCAAAAGCTGCCCGATATTATCGTGCAATTCTTTACTCAATGCCAATAAAGTGGCTTCCTGCACCTCCATTTGCGACTGCAGCAATTGTTGATTAAAAGCACTTGCCATCATTTGCTTTTCCTGTAAAAATTTAATTGTACTTTTTTGATAAGAAATAACAAAAAATATTATGAATAGGCATAACAAAAGAATAAAACAACTGGCAGCAACAATAATGAGGGGCTCGTTCGCGAAGCTCGGCATAAAAAACCTTTGATTAAAAAAAGGCTCATAATACTAAGCATAATATTTTGAAACCACCACAACAGTCCAAAATTTATACCCGGCTGTGCATAATGGCTATATAAAATGAAAATAAGAAAACAACTTGCGTAATAGAATAAGATACCGGTTACATACCAAAAGTCGGGTAATTTAAGCAAGTCTTCACCTTTCTGGTCGATCATTAAGCTTCTATAATATCCAAATGAATACATCGTAAAAACAGCGCTGGAAACAGCAAACCCGAAAGAGTCGAACGAAAATAAGTTTTGCATGACCAATTTGAATGTTATCGCCATTAAAACAAAGGTGACCATTACGGTTTTTACCAGGTTTTTATAGCGGGCAAAAACCTTAAGCTCACTAAAAAAGTATGACAGAAAAATAAAATTCAGAATATTTTCGGTGTGATAAATAAAATGATTGTTTATTAAGTAGAACTCGGAGATAATATTACAGATGCCGTTTAATAAAAAGCTGGTGAATAGGTAATAAATCAGCCACAGGGCGTTCTTTTTCAGCAAGCCCGAACGCATGGCGAACAACCCAATTAATAATGCTATTAGGGGAGCCGCGGTATCCAGCCAAACTAAAATTGTTCTCATCGATAATTATTTTTCCTCCTGAAATTGCTAGCACCTTGGCGGATAAGGACAACCTTCAATAGAGTCTGTGAACTCTTCAGAGCTACCTTCTACCGCCTTTGCCGAGCCATTTAAATAGCTAACCTGAATGGTAGGTTTTTTTTTGGGTGAGGACGAAGGTGTAATTAAAATGCCCAATTCAGTGCCACCGGCATTCGAGGCTTTTTCAATAAGCTGGTTAATGTCCTTTAAATAGAAAAAAATTTTGTTTTTAGGCATAGTTGTTATTTATAATTTTTAAAACAATTGGCAATTTTCATAAAAAAAAATCACTTGAAAAAGGGGAAATTTCCCGGTGAAAAAGGTGAAAACACCCGTTGCTTTCCATGTTTATATAGATCATTTTTGTACTGGTTAAATATAGTGCCTCATTTGTATAAAGCAAATAAATAAGTAAAGTACTGAAGAAATTATAAATGTTTTCTTGGGGGTTTTTTTTCAGGTGACTCCCTTTCCAGGGAGTTCCTCTTTTAATATAAAATTTAACCGGAGATCATATTATTTTAATGCCTCTGTTAGTACTAAGACCGAAGATTTTAACAGGATAGTGTCGGATTATAAACAATTAAAAGCCCCTTTTAGGTCGTTATTGTACAATAATGTTTTGGAGGATATAGCTAGCGACCAGGTAAGGATGATCGATTTTAACGCCGGGATCAGCCTTTTAATAATTTATGGCGAAGATGATAAGATCATTCATCCCGGTTACCTGGCCAATGCGCCCCGCTCTATTTGGCACAAAACTATTTTTTAATCCCGGCGCGGGCCATTTGGTTCATGTTGACCAGCCAGAAGCTACAAACCGGTTAATAGGCGATTACTGAAAACATAATTTTAGCGACCCTCTGCCGGACCAGGAACCTTTAAGTCTGGAAGGTGCGGGATGTAAAGTGATACATTTTGACGGCTTGTTATTCTCTTTTTTATTTTCCCCTTTCTGTTCAGTAAGTTAATAACATCCTTAGCGACCAGCCGGTATTTGTAATTGCCTGTCGCAGAATGGCTAACCTGTTTTTGGCCAAAGCCTGAGAATATTAAACTTCAGTCACTCCTATAAAGGCCTTCAAATCCATTCATACAGTACTTTTCTTTTTAAACTTTTTGCAAAAGGCATTTCTGTAGCGTCTGTCGTTCTTTTTGAAACAAACGTTTGAGTACCTGTTTATTTGGCTAAATCATGATTAATCAAAAACGGTAATCACTTATTGTATTTATTTTGCGCTATGAAATACTTCGTGGTTGTTTTGCTTTTTGTTGGTGCTGTTGCGGGTTGTACTAATGCACCAAAAGCCCCGGTTGAGCCAGATGCAGGTAAAACATTGTTCGATAAACAGGATACGGCTGTTAATTATGCCCTTAGCCAATTGCTAAACCAAATAAACGCGTCCAGCAAATCTGCCGCGCGGTTTAATGCAAAATCAAATGAAATTTTTTTGGGCGACACTATCATCCGTTTAAAAATCAAAGTGGAGTTTGAAGGCCAAAAACAGGGGCAGTACGTTTATGCTGCCAATTTTGAAACCACGCTAAAAACAACAACACAAACAACATTTAATGCAGGCGCAATTGGTATGGGAAATTACCCGCAACAGGCCTTTGAGGTTTGCGTACAGGAGTGGTTATCTGCCTTTGGTAGCGCCCTGGCTGATTTGATCGGCCAAACAAATCCGCTGCTGGTTGCAAACTTTAAAGTTTATAGCGGCCGTATGGGATTAAAAGGAAACATGCCGGGCAATAGCTGGGTAAATGGAACCAGGGAAATGGACAATAAAATCATTCGGCAGGTAACCAGCGTTCTTGAGGGAGACAAGAACAAAATCGTTCCGTTAGATATTAAATTACTGATAGATAGAAAGGGCGTTTCAGATGGCGAATGCAGGGTAGGAAATGTGATTTCGTTTGCCTTATTAGAAGAACTAAAAAAACTTAATTGGCCGGCCCCGGCACAAAAGGCAATTTTTTCGCAATATTATTTGGTTGAGAGGAAATAGTGAACAGTGATCAGTGAATAATGAATAATGAATAGTGAATAATGAAGAATGAACAGTGAGTGGTGAGTAGTGAGTGAATAATGAATAGTGAATAATGAAATGGATGCCGTCATGCTGAATTTATTTCAGCATCCCCTGGGAAACGATTTATGAAATCCATGGTGTTCAGCAACAATTCGGGTTATTGGATCAGTGAATAGTGAAGAATGAAGAATAAAGAATAATGCATCTGAGTTCAATGTAGCTGTCATAAGCCTGAAAGCCCGCCCGTGCCGGTTCGGACGGGGCATTAATATCACAGCCGTGGGTGAAGCCCACGGAAAAAAACAAAAAAGTTCAAAAGCCCTGAAGGGGCGTGATACCCGGGAGAGTAGTGAATAACGAATAGTGAATAGTGAATAGTGAATAGCTGTTCAAGATGGAAACCGTCAACAAAAGCCTTTGTGCTACTTTGCGCCTTGGTGCCTTAGAGCCTGCCCCGGCAAAGGGTGGGGGTTCAAAATCTCAAACCCCAAAAATAAAATCCTCTGTGCCTCTCTGTGTCGCCGTGACTCTGTGGTTCAAAAAAAGCGAAACGGCAAAACGGAAAAGTTTTGGTCAATAGTGATTGGTTATCGAACAAAATCTAAGCTTCTCTTCTAAGCACCTCAAGCGGTGGTTTTCCCAAAACTCCCCTAATATTTATCAGTCCGATGGCTACGGTCAGTAAACAGATTACCAGAAACACAATTACCAATGGTAATACCTCTATTGAAAACGGCGTCTTAAAACTGTAAACAGCAAGCGCCCAGCTGGCGGCAAGGCTAAGAAAGATACCGGTAAAACTGGCCAGCGCTCCCAGAAACAGGTATTCCAGGGCAGTAATAAATAATATTTGTCGCCTGCTGGCACCAAGGGTACGCAACAAAACACTTTCCTGTATGCGCTGGTATTTGCTGATGAGTACCGACGCGATCAGCACGAAAAGCCCGGTTAAGATGCTGAAACCCGCCATAAAGCGTATGACAAAAGATATCTTGCTCAAAATTTCATCCAGTGTTTTTAGTACCAGACCAAGATCTATGATACTTACGTTTGGAAAAAGTTGTACCATAGCTTGTTGAAACCGCGCGGATTCCTCGTCGCTGTTAACATGCGTCAATAACACATGAAACTGCGGTGCATCTTCTAAAACACCTTTGGGAAATACTACTAAAAAATTTGTTTGAATACGGTTCCAGTCCACCTCGCGGTAGCTGCCCACAATGGTGTTTACAATCGCTCCCTGAACATTGAAGGTCAGGGTATCGCCCAAATTAAAATGCTGTCTTTTTCCCCAGCCTTGCTCAACCGATATGTAAACCGGGCCGTTGGGCACAACGGTTCCTGTCCATTTGCCTTTAGTGATGGTTTCCGACGAAGAGAGCGAATCGCGATAGGTGACCCGATATTCTCTTGAAAATGCACGGCGCGAAAAATTGCTGTCAGCTTCATTCATAGCTGCGGCGGACTTTCCGTTAAGGCTAATCAGCCGCATATTAACAACAGGCACTTCTTGTATAACCGGTAAGCCATATTTTGCCGTAGTAGCAGCCACTTGTTGTTGCTGGTTGCTTTGAATGTCGAATAAAACCATATTGGGCTGGTTGCCGCTGCCAGACAGCCTAAGCCGGCTAAGTAAAATGGATTGAATAGAAAAGAGCGTGCAAATAAAGAATGTTCCCAGCCCGATGGATACGATCAGGATAATGGTTTGGTTATTGGGTCTGAATAAATTGGCCAGCCCCTGCCGCCATAAATAACTCCATGCCGAAGGAAAGAACCGGCGGACCATCCTCATCAACAAAACGGCTATACCGGTAAGAATTAAGAATGCCAGTACAATGCCGAAGCTAAAAATGAATGCTTCGTTCCATGATTTTAGCTGTAGCCCCGAGAACAATATAATAAATAGTACGATCAGCCCGTATATGCCCCATTTAGCCTTGTCGCTTCCCAAAGCGGTTTCATTATCCGAAACGCGTAAAGTGTTTAGCGGCGAAATTTTTCTGAGTGATATTAGCGGCAGTAATGCAAACAAAATAGAAATAAACACTCCTAAAGCAATGCCCTGCAAAACAGCTGCCCACGATATGGCTGTGGTAATTGTGATAGTGACAAAATCTTTTAATACCAGGGGTAGAAATTGCTGAATGACTGTACCAAGAGCGGCGCCAAAGATCGATCCTACAAGGCCGATACCAACAATTTGCAATAAGTAAATCATAAAGCCCTGCGATGCCTTTGCACCCAGGCACCTGAGTATGGCTATAGTTGCAATTTTTTCGCGGATGTAAAGATGCACCGCGCTTGCAACACCTATG
>JBBRCW010000040.1:0-27372 GCA_038204535.1 Chitinophagales bacterium
ATGGAAACGATTTTAGCTTGGGAACAAGGATTGATAGCAATCTTTATGTAAATGGTGAGGCCTTCAAAAAGTCAGGCAACAGTTGGGCTGTCATCTCAGATAGAAGCCTGAAAAAAAATATTAATGCGCTGGAAAACAGTCTGGAAAAAATCACCAAACTACGTGGAGTAACTTTCGAATGGAAGGATACAGAAAACCAATCTGAGGTTGCAGGAACACAGGTGGGCATGATTGCACAGGAAGTAGAAGAAGTGTTACCGGAATGGGTAGGCGAACAACCAGACGGCACCAAGTATATTGCGCCCATGGGTTTCGAGGCATATATTATTGAATGTATTAAAGATCTGAACAACCAAATAATGGAATTAAAAGCATCCATAGTACCTACCCTAAAAACTGCGGTATCACAACCAGCGGTAAAAAAGTCGTCTAAACTAAAATAAAAAATTTCACATTGGAAAAGCAACTCGAAACAAGGTTAGGCGAATTAAAAGCCGAATTCGAAAAAGGTCAGCAAAAGCTACAGGAACTGGAAGCCGAAGCTTCAGGTCTTCGCGATACATTATTACGCATCAGCGGAGCCATGCAGGTATTACAGGAAGAATTGGATAAGGCAGGCGCAGCCAAATAAGAATGACACAAAAACTAAGGAATCATATTGTAACTCTGCTTAGAACGGGGCTAGCAGGTACACCAATTACCACCCCGGCAACTCAGGTGGTATCGGGCAAACCAACGGCAACCCCGCGCCCTATGATTGCATTGTATGGAGGGGCACTGAAACCCGGCAGAAAAGCGGGCGATTATAATGCAGGCGATCCGCGACCACAGGCAATGTCCGAAGAATTTGCCATACAGCCCGGCAACTCCACCGGGCCTTATTCGCTTGCAAAAACCCCGCTCGATGGAACAGCCTTAGGCAAATTGGTTTTCGACAAAGATGGACCTGAAGAAAGACGCCAACTGGTACAGGAGAAAAAGGATTTTACCATTGATTACCCAAACGCAGCCTTCACCCTAAAGGAAAACCCGGTAGGTGCAAGCCATGTGGTTTTGGAATATTCCTTTGCGGGTATATTTTTCCTACAGGATTTTCACCAGGAAATTTTCCTCGAAGTAGTTGGCCCCGATATGACGGTTATTGAAAGACTTGCATCGCTTGCGGCCTCTGTAATTTTTACACGCCACAACGAGATTATTGAACAATTTAATAAAACAGACCGTACCGTTTATTCAGCTACCGAATATGGTACCGAGCATTGGATTGGGCGCCTGGAATGGTTGGACAGCGTGGTGGAATATACCAGCACGGAAAGCATAATACGCATGCGTTTCGGGGTTTCGGGGCAAATGAAACACCTACGCCAGGCTGCCGGTGGTTTCGGAATAATTGAAAGCGTTCGAAGCCCGGGTACGCCTGTAGGTATTGGTGTAAATATTGTTCCGCAAACAGGCTAATCAACTTTATTTATAAGATACTTTAATATATGAAAAGCTTTAAATACGGTGGAAAGGATGGAAGGCAATTCAACCTGGTAGAAGCAAACGACATGGTGGTGGTGCGCACAACAGAAGATGCGGATCTTCGTTCGCTCGACCTTTCGCCTACTTCGCGTTCACTTGCCGAAGGAATGTTGCCCGTGCTTGCTTTTCCCGAAGCCAATGTAATCGTGTACAAGGTGGTGGGTCAAACAGATGAAAATAACATTTTGGAAACCCGTAATGCCATCCGCAAAAGCCTGAACGAAGAAGAACAGGTTGAATTTGCAGGGCGCACCCTGGTGGATGCCAAAACAGGTGAAATAGTGGTTTATACCGAAAATATTTTCGTGAAATTTAAAGATGAGGTTTCTGAGAAAACCTGTGGCGATATCTTCGGCAAACTGGGGCTAACCATTAAACAGCAATATAAATTTGCCAAAAACGCATACTTTTTACAAAGCCCCGAAGGTACCGGCATGAAAGTTTTTGATATTGCTGAAGCTCTGCTGAAAATGCCTGAAGTTGAAGCCTGCCATCCGGAACTGGTAACGGAAAGGCAGGTAAAATTTATCCATCCTATGCAATGGCATTTGCATAAAACCAGTATAGGCGGCCAAGTGGTTGATCAGCATATACAGGTAGAAGATGCATGGGAAATAACCAGAGGAAGCGGTATAACCATTGCCGTAATTGACAATGGCGTAGAGGTAACGCACGAAGCGTTTTCAACTACGGGTAAAATAGCAGGCCAACGCAATACATTGTATGGCGTAAACGATGCAAGACCCCTGTCGCCATTTGCAAAGGGTGGAAACCATGGTACATCATGCGCCGGTGTTGCCTGTGCCGACGCCCCGAATGGCACTAAAGGAGTGGCGCCCGAGGCAAAATTGATGGCATTGGTTTGCGGAAGCCTTGGGTCTTTAAGCGAAGCCGTAGCATTTGAGTGGGCTGCCGAAAACGGAGCCGATATTATTTCCTGTTCATGGGGCCCGGTCGATGGCCCCTGGTTTCTTCCTTCGCACCCCTCGCACAACTCAGTATACATGCTGCCTGACAGCACGAGATATGCAATTGATTATGCTGCTACACAAGGCAGGGGTGGTAAGGGCTGCGTAATTGTGTGGGCGGCAGGAAATGGCAACGAAAGCGTGGATCTTGATGGTTATGCAGGCAGCGACAAAGTGATTGCCGTAGCAGCCTGTAACGATAGGGGAAGGCGGAGTATTTACAGTGATTATGGTAATGCTATATGGTGCTGCTTTCCAAGCAACGATTTTTACTGGCCCCAATTGCAGCAACCCAAGCCGCTTACTCCGGGAATTTGGACAGCCGATATTTCAGGGGGTGCAGGCAGCAACAGGGGCGGAGTGATGAAATCTAATGCCGATGAAGACGATTCCGGAAATTATACTTCCAGTTTCGGAGGCACTTCAAGCGCATGCCCGGGCGCCGCAGGAGTGGCTGCTTTGATACTATCGGTAAACCCAAACCTTACCCGCGAGCATGTGAAGGATATAATGAAAAACGCCTGCGACAAAATTGACGCAAGCTTTGGAAATTATAATGCCCTTGGACACAGCCCCTTTTACGGATATGGAAAGTTAAATGCGGCAAAGGCCGTACAACTGGCACAGGCTACCCTGCCTGCACGACTTAGCCTTCAAATTGATGGGATTGCCCGTTTCAGGGTCCAAAAGCCCCTGCTGATTGGCAGCGATAACTGGGCAGAAACCACCCTGGATAATGATCGCCTGCTTGACATTGAATTAAGACTTTCTCCATCGAATCCGGAAATCGGTATTGGTTACAAGATAATTACTTCAACTAAAGGAACTGCTATAGAAGGGTTAAATGGGCAGCCCGTTGCCCTGGGAGACAAACGTAAAAAAATTACGGGGTTTGCGGCCTGGCTTACCGGTCCACTTGCCGCAGGGTTTGAAATGAGCTACGAAGTAAGGTTTACAGGTATTAAGGAGCCTAAAATTGCCAAAGATGGCGCAGTTTGTGGAAGCGTTTCGGGTAAAGGTGCCGGGGTTGACGGTCTGAAACTTTCAATAATAAAGAAAGAACCCTAAAAAGATTTTTATGGGTTTGATAGTTTGAAAAGGCGGGTTTGTTCCCGCCTTTTTTATTTTTCTTCTTTAATAGTTTTCTTCAGCCAATTGATACAGTCTGCAATTTCGCATGATAAACCTATCAAATTTTTCGCCCCCAAAATGCGCCGGAATTGGCCTACATTCCTAACCTGCCATTTTTAGGAGGTTTACCACTCCATTTGTTTCAAACAATTACGCTGTGGAAAGTGATAAGTATATGACTTATCGCAAAATATTTGTAACAAAAACAAAATTGATTTTACAATGGAAATTTTCGTTGATGGTGGCCTATTTGAAGTGATACTTGCGGTAGCTTTTGGTTACGCAATAAACTTTATTTTCCTGAAAAAATACTTGCTGGTAATTTTTTCAGGCATCGCAGTGTTATCTCCTGTCGCACTTTTGTTTTTAAATGAAAGTGAACTTCGGCATTGGCTGGAAAGTGTTTGCATTATTAATGCAATCTTGTTAGTCATTTTGCTCTGGAGACAACGCATTGAATTTCCCAACCGGCCTCTTTTTGATATTGAAAAGTTTAAGCAAAAGTTTTTATCTAAAAGAAAATAGCCAGGCTTTTTAATACTTACTATTATATTCATTTATAAGGTTTTCCATAATTTCTCTTGATGCGCATACTAAACTGAAAATTTAAAAGCCCCGAAAAAATATTCTGTGAAAATCTTCAAAATGCCTTTTAATTACATTGCTTAATATTCTCCTCCAATTGTTTTACGATGGCGGTTTCAATTCCCATCTAAAGCATTTCGTACCTTCATTTCAATTATATTTTTTGTTTGATAAATAAGGAACTTCTTCTGAGTATGGAAACGCCAATAGCCAGGCAAAATATTGCCGGCCTCAAAAAAATCATAAGGGTATTAAATCAGGAAAACGCCGTTGCGTTTGTTAAGAGCGATATCCTGAATTTTCGGGGGGCATTACTATTAGAGAATTTTTCGCTAACCAATGAAATTTGGATGGCGGGTGTTTCGAATATAGAAGCCGGAATGAATTCGGGAAATAATTGCAAGGTTGAAAAAGCATTTAGCGAAACTTGTTGATCGATATCAATTTTGAATTGCTTCAGTTCGTTTTTGCAGCCACTATTGTCTTTCGCATCACCCATTTGCATGCCGCAAGTGGCACACAATTCGTCTTGCGAATGACCAATGTTCCAATCTGCCAATTGCCCCAAACAATAATGCACATTAATGCCTGCACCTGTTACGGAGGCCAAATAAATAATGACTAATATGGTTGCTAAAAACTTTTTCACGGATTGGCTTAAAGCTAAAACTTAATACCAACCTTCAGATTCTGCATAAATTTGTACCATACCGCACATTGCCGCTTTCCCGCCTTCAAAGATCAAAATTCATGAGATGGAAAAATTTTTTTAGTCATCCGATTCGCAAGGGGGTACGAATCAAAATAGAACAGCTCTTGTACGAACGCAATTTTCATTTTGTAGTACGCAGGGGGTGGTGGTTTGTATAGTAAGTTATCTTACAGGCCCATCAGCCGACATATTGGTAGAAAATGGAAATGTTTGTAATTTGAAAGAGCTGTATAGGAATGGCATATAGAATATATCGCTCCTATGCAGCTTACTCCTATGCAGCTTACTAAAAAACAACAGCTTAATTCTACTACCTGCATATCGCCATTACGAGGCGAAATGCAAAATCAAAAAAGCAGCAACCCAATTCCACCGACTTATCCTCAACAAACTTTTGTTGCAACTTCAAGTAAATTATCTGTATTCATTCTGTTGCCCCAGAATACCTGGTAGGCATAGGCAGCGGTCCAATCTCTAAATTGTCTGCCTACAGCTATAGGCATTCCGGTAATGGTAGCCTTGCCGGTACAGCTCAACATGCCATGGGCCAGCTCTTTAAACCTGCATTGTTTAAATGCGTCGCCGCACTGATCAAAAATGCTATCAAAAATTGATTTCAGGTTGACTTCTTCTTTAGTTTTTTTTTTATTGCTGCAACAGCAGCATCACTTCTTCTTAACACCAGGTTTTGATGGTCGTCAATTAACCATTCAACCTCTTCGCCAGCAGTAAACTCAATTGCCTGGGCAACCGCTGCCGGAAAGTTGACATAATACTGTTCACTTTTGGCTCTTCTGATAACCTGAACTTTTGTATTGTATCCCATATATAGTTATTTAACTAGATACTAAGCTACACAAAAAAATGACTATTACAATACGAAATAGTCATTTTTTAAAAGATTTCGCTCAAAAGAGCCAAACTCCAGGGCAGGAGAAAACACCTGCAAGGGCGGAAGACAAAGAGTTTGCAGGTGACAACACCTGCGAAGGCGGAACACCTTTAAGGGCAAAAAGGGATACAACGCCAATGCGCAAAGATGGGAAAGAGAACCAATTGCGCCTTTGCTCCTTTTTTTCCTTGTGTGATATAATTCGTAACTAAGCGACACTGGGATTTAGGGGGCTGTTATCCAGGAGATGGCGGAACAAGCCCGCCATGACGCTATCTCTTTGGGCCGGAAGTAGTTTGTCTGTAGTTTCGGTAGAGCTGTAGGCTCTATCAATATGGTAGCCTCGGATTTCAATCCGGGGGGATTTCAATCCGGGGTTTTTTGTTTGAAAGTTTTTTTGAGAGCCATCGGCTCGGTCCATAGATCAAACTACGTCGTTTATTTAAGGCGGATGAATGTTTGCAGGTGAAAACACCTGCAAAGGCAAAAAGAACACAACGAAATCGTTGCTATCAATGTAAGTGGTTAAATGATTCGAAAATAAAACAACCAAAATTCCAAAACTATTTTTGTAACAGTTCGTCCAGGTTGCCATGAGCTGAAGTAAAGCCTTCTTCGAAGCCCATTTCAATTATTTTTTGCATATCCAATTCGCTCGCAAATGTAATTTCTACATGCACCTTTGTGACTGTGCCCGTTGCTATAAATGTGCAATTCCAATGCATGCCGGGAATATCGTGGTTGATCTCGCCGTTGTCGTCGCAAAAAGCATCGTCACCGGCATATCTTTTATTTTGCTCTACTGCTGTAAAGTCTGCACGGCAAAACGACTCTGTGCCGTCTGGACCCACCATGCTATAAAGCCAAACGCCGCCTTCTCTAAAATCCATCGATTTTGTTTTTGCCTGCCATGGTTTTGGCGCCCACCATTTATCCAGCATTTCGCTGTTGGTCCAGGCTTTCCACACGTCTTCAAGTGGTGCTTCAAATTCCCTTTACACTATTATTTTTTTGTTTGCCACATCTTTTGAGATGGCTGTTTGATGCTTGCTCATGATTGTTTTGTTTTTAGATTATTTAAAACATTGTCTAATTGGTTAAAACGGTCTTGCCACATGACACGAAAAGGCTCAAGCCATTCATCTACTTCTTTCATTTTATGCGAATTAAAATGATAGTATATTTCTCTGCCGGTTTGCTGTTGTTCAACCAGTTCGCACTCCGCCAATATTTTAAGGTGTTTTGATATCGCCTGCCTGGTGCTTTCAAAATGCAGGGCAAGGGCATTTGGGGTCATCGCCTGCGCCACAAGCAGGCTTAGGATAGCCCTGCGGGTAGGGTCGGCGATTGCCTGGAAAACGTCTCTTCTCATATCGGCATTATTAATAAGCAACTAATTGGTTGCAAATTTAACAGGAAGCCAATTGTTTTCATAATTTTTTGGCTTACCAATGGCGCGAGGTCGCGATCATGATCAATTTCTTTAGAGTTAATTAATAAGCGCTCCGACTTGCAACATAAGTGTCAACTTAGCAAATTTTTTTGGGTACAAACATTAGGATTTCCCTTGACCTTCGTTTTGTAAATCAATTCCGATTTTCCGGAACACCCATCTACCGAATCTTTACCTCAATTTCTACCAACCTGTTGTCGCATTTAAACTTTGCTCGTAAAAGATTACCAGAAATTTTTGTAATAATTTCTTATTTTCTACAGTAACGAACGGTGCGAAAAACGATAGGCGTTTTTGTATAAGCACGAGGCGTTCCGCTGGAACACTATCAACAATTCGCAGGTGATACTTTCTACCCACCAATCGTCCCTATGGGACGGTTCGGCGATTCCCTTCCCACTTTAAAAACTGAACCTAAACTGTATTTGAACAGTGGCAATCAAAGATTAAAGGTGAAAATTGTCATGGCTCTTCATGTTCCATAGGAACATATGGTTGGTAGAAAAAATTGGAAATTTTGATTGTCGTTCCATAGGAACGAATGGTGCAAAGGAACTATTCGCCGCAGAGAAATAACCACAATAGGTGAGTTCTGGAAAATCGGAACTAAATTAAAACCCGTCTAAATATATGTTCATCCTGGCCCGTCCGACTGCCAGCCCGACGAAACCATTCTGGCGGGGTGTCAGCCGGGCGGGCCCGTCCGAACGGATGTTTATCCCCGCCTGAATGATCAGATCGGGCAGGCGGAGCGGGCAACCGGAGCAGAATAAGAACCTGCTGTTCGATCCCAAAAAACAAATTAAGTTGACGCCAATGCGGCTTGTAAGGGTCCTTTCCTGATTAAACCGGAGCCGGGTTCCTATCGGAACATTTGTATTTTTATACTTTTCGTCGTATAAAAATGTGTAATGATTTTTATGAGCCAAACAGAAGAATACTTATTAAGCGGTCGATGTTCCAGCGATAGTAATCGGGGCTATCGGAGCACGCTTGTACAAGATTTCTTTATTCGGCGAATGCACAAAATACCAGCCGATTATTGATCATTTCTTTTTGCCCTTAAAAGGCAATTGGTTTTTACGCTGAATAGTAATTGTATATGGAAACTAAACACATAGCAGAAAGGCAATTTGAAAGCGGTCTTCCTTTAGCGGAAGGTCAGCCCACCTACTGGCTGACCCGCTTTGTTATACTTCGTGTATTGGGTGTAGTTTATGCGATCTCTTTTTTGGTGGCCATCAATCAAATCATTCCTTTAATCGGCGCTAATGGCCTGTCACCACTTGATCTTTATCTTGAAAGAATAACAGCTGCGCTGGGTTTAAAAGGCGCAGGCTTTATGCGTCTTCCTTCTGTGTTTTGGTACTGGCACAGCGACACCGCATTGCTGACAGTGGCCTGGATTGGGTTCTTGCTTTCATGTTTAATGATAGCGGGCTATGCCAATGCGCTTTCGCTGGCGGTACTTTGGGTTCTCTATATGAGTTTCACGCACGTAGGTCAGGAATGGTATGGCTATGGCTGGGAGATTCAATTGACTGAAACTGGTTTTCTGGCCATCTTTCTTTGCCCGTTGCTCGATATGCGGCCATTCCCTGGGCGGGCACCACCTATGCCAGTGATCGTGTTATTCAGGTGGCTGGTATTTCGTATTATGATGGGCGCGGGACTAATTAAAATTCGCGGCGACGAGATTTGGCGCATTGCCACCGCCCTCCAATATCATTTTGAAACGCAGCCGCTGCCCGGCCCGTTCAGCCGGTGGTTTCATTTTTTGCCGCATAGCGCTTTAAAGGCAGGCATATGGTTCAATTGGCTGGCCGAGCTGGCGGCACCTGTGTTTGTATTTTGGCCACGTTTAGCCAGGCACATTGCAGGTGTCGTCATCATTTTATTCCAGGTCAATATATTTCTTTCGGGTAATCTTTCGTTTCTAAACCTGCTCACTATTGTTCCGGCATTGGCTTGTCTTGATGATGCATTTTGGGCAAAGCTGCTTCCCCACCGACTCATTCAGAAGGCTCAGGTTGCTGCTGCCGACGCCAGGCCATCAAGGCCCATGCTAACAACGGCGTGGGTCGTTACAGCGCTGATAGGCATTCTCAGCATACGTCCCGCTGTCAATATGTTGTCTCCCCGGCAGATCATGAATACTTCGTTCGATCCTTTTGACCTGGTAAACACCTATGGCGCTTTTGGAACGGTAGGGCAGCTGCGGCTGAATATAGTTTTTGAAGGAACTGCGGACGATGACACTACCGACAACGCCCATTGGAAACCATATATCTATAAAGGTCTGCCAGTGTTGTTAGACAAGCGACCTCCTCAGGTAGCGCCTTACCAGTTACGGTTCGACTGGCAAATGTGGTTCGCGGCTATGTCCACTTACCAAGACTATCCGTGGACAATCAACCTGGTTTGGAAACTGCTGCATAACGATGCCGGCACAACAGGTCTATTCGCTGAAAACCCCTTCCCCGGCAACCCGCCTAAATATATAAGGGCGGTTTTGTACCGGTACCAGTTTACGCAACCCGGTAACCCGCAAAAACTATGGTGGAACCGCCAGCGCATCGGCCTGTGGTTGCCAGCTATGTCGGCCAACGATCCGCGGCTGATTGATATTGTAAAGACACAGGGGTGGGTGAGGTGAGAAAGTGTTTTCTTTAATTCTTTTTTGTACTTAGCATTTGTGGTATTATTTAGCGGCCGTTGCTGACTGCCTTGTTAGACCTGCCTATCGTGTGGACACATCGTTTGCAGTGCTTTTTATTCGAAATCAAGCAATGTAATTCTATTACAATAGTCTTAAAATAGCCCCATGGGGCCCCGATGGGGGGCCGGGGGCTTCTACTCCTTCATCTCCGACCATATTTCCTTGTGCCCACCCAGGTTTATTTTCGTTCTTAATGCCTGCGCTGTCTGTTGCCCCGATTGAATTGTTCCATCTATATAGCCTACGTTTCCGCCAAAATCAATCCAGTCGCCGCACAGGTATAGATTTGTAAAACCGCTGGCATCTGCCTTTAACCTGTATTGATCGCTATTGGGTACCGAGAGTGTATAATGATCGGTTGGGCGAACGTTGGCCCTGAAAAACTGGCTTGAATAACGGCTATAACCATCGGGCGCATTGCCCGGATCGGCCAGTAATTGAAAGTTCAAACCCTGCGGGTATAAATAGGTGGCGCCCTTTGGCCAAAACCATGCGGCATTGTCTTGCAGCCACTGTTCAAAGGCATCTTTTAACCGGGCGTTCTCGCTGGCCTGGTATTGAGGGTCTGATGAAGTTGGCAAAGATTTGCGCAGCACATAAGGGCCAGTGAAGTAAGCAAGAAATTTAGGTCTTTGATTTTCGGGCCAGTTTTCATTGGGCAACACCAGCGAACTGTCGAGCCACGAATACATGGGGTTTTGGTAAACCACCACATTGGGAGCGGCAAATTCAGCAGGCAGGCCCCATGTGGCCTGGTCAAAACCCAGTTCGCTTAACGATGGTAAAAACCAGAGTTGGGCAGATTGAGTGGGTGTAGTGGCAACATTGTTTACCATCAATTTCCACTTGTCTTCTTTATCAATGATCTCGCTGCAAATGGTTTTTAACGTACCTACCGGTATTCCCAAAATCACCTCGTCAAAATCTATTCCTTTGGTCAATTGTCCCTGGCGGTAATCTTTCCAATCAGCCCAGGGATCTTCCAGATTAACCTTTCCTGCTTTTAATCTTTCCACCTCCTTTGGGTTAATCTGATCATATAGCGGTTCGGAAGGCCATACGCTCAATGTATCATGAATAATCTTTTTTACGGGGTTATACTCGGGCACGGTCAATTCAACCTGCTGCGAATACGATATGGTTTCTATAGCACCAGCAGTATAATGCACCTGGTCTATTTTATGAAAGAATTTAAACTTTACCCCCCTGCTTTTCAAAACTTCATACAGGGGCATCACCATAACATCGCCGGTGCCGTACACCATTTGGTAAACAAACGAACCTTTATAGCCGCTTGATTTTGCGAAGAATTGCAGGGCAGTGCCCGCGGCAACGGCGCCACCATTCTCGTTAACCAGGTTGGCAAAAGTACCTGTATAAAAAAACCGTACAATAACAGAGTTGACCAGCCATATAGGCGCCCCTTGTTTGGCTAGCCATTCCCGGTAATCATATTTATTTATCTTTTTAAAATCAAAGGTTTTTGTATCCGCATCATACACATCTTCCAATATTCCTTTTATATTGTAATAGGCGAAACTAACAGCAAGACTTATGCGCCTGCTTTCTTTTTCTTCTTCTGAAAACGGCAAACCTTTTTTTTCTATGTGCCTGATATATTTTTCAATCAAATTTAAAATGAGGGAATGATGTTTTTGCTGATCTGCAATACCAGGCTCATTTGACATACGAATGGCATCAACAATATTTAAAAACTCTTTTTGAACCAGGCGGTCAATTAAACCGCCCTTTTTAAGCAATGGTTTTAAAATACGGGAAAGACATCCTGAATTTTCAACAGGCTTCTGTTCCTGGCCCGCAACATATTTTGGGAAAAAGTGATGAAGTATCCACGAAACTATCGGGTTGATATCTTTTACATAAGGACTGCCCAGCAGCATTTCGAGCATAATGGCTATACCCTTTTTAATCAAAACCCATACAGGCAAAGGACCGCCTATGCCGGGCTGTTCGGTGGTTTCGGGTAGTATCAAAGGCCAGTTTGTCCACTTACCCAGTTCTGGAATAAATTCAGTCAGCAGGGTGGTATTATTGGCGACCAGGCCATCCTTAAATAAGTCCTGCAACGGGCTGCCAGGAGCAAGTTTTTTCTCCTGTCGCTCTGCATATATGCTTCGTAACAAACGAAAAGTGGTATCGTACCAGCCTTGTAAAATATGTATGCCATGCTCCTCTATGCGGTCGTGTTCACTTCTGCCGGTAGCAGTTTTTCCGCCCAGCCTCCAACCTACCTGGTAAAGGGTAATTTCATATTGATCCTGCCAGCCTTCGTAGTCAGTCAGCTCGTGTGCGGCCGACAATGAAGCCATTCCGCCACCTAAAATGATTATTTTCTTTTTACCGTTACTCATGATTGTTTTTGGGGTTTGGGTTTATAGTTGAACGAGGCTTTTTAAACGTTTTATTTTCGGAATAATAATTTTCTAAACCAAATCATTATGCTGATCAAACAACCCTTTTGGGTGTCGGGTAAATTTATACCCGGGGGATAAGCAGGCTTATGATTTACAATAAGCCTGTTTAGGCCAGGTTGTTTATTCCAATCCGAAGCCAGCTGATAGAGACGCGTAAGCTCAGGCTCGATAAGTACATCATCTAAAAACTTTACCCCCAGTTCATCCAGGCTATGTGTTTTTCCAAGAACATCTGCTATCTCTTCCTGTGTCATAGGGTAGTGCGATGGATAATATGCGTCGAGGTGCGTAATAAACTGAACCGCTGTACCCCTGGGATCGCCAAGAATTGCCGAGAGTTTAGGAAAAATAAATTGCCCCTCTACCAATGATTGTGCAAACAGCAACCGGTATAAAACCATATTAATGAATAAAATTTCCGGTACTGTTTCTTTTGCTGCCAGGTCAGGGTATTTAAGATATCCGTCTATGATACCCGAGTTGTGCGCCCTGTACCAGTTAATGGAATTTGGTTCTTCAATAAAAGTTAACCAAAACTGTGCAGGGGCCGGGAGTTTTGATTTTTCAAAATTGACTTCATATGCTTTAGCTCCCAATTCCGAAAGATAAATAAACCAGAGATTGACATCGCTCCACCAGGGGCTGCCCGGCGGTTCGGCATGCGGGGGGCGAAGTACGCTCCTCTCTTCCCAGCCAAAAAACGCGATTTCTGAATCACCAAAGCCAAATTTTTCTGAGGGGTTTTCCTGTCCGTATTTTTGATAAAATGCATCGCGTGATGCCAGGCGGGCCTGCGGACTATTTCTTAGTGTTTCTACATACTTCCACACTTCACTTTCCAATTGCTGTAAATCTTCAACAGGCATACTTTTCAATTGTTTTTAAATGGATGGGTATAAAAATGAAACGCGTTTGAACTTCTCAATTTTGTCTTAAAGTACAATTTAGTTAAATTAATTAAAATGATTCTTGTCACTAAAATTGATTAAAGTGTAGTTTCACATCTAAAAAGAGAGATGAAGTTTTGTATGCTGCCAGTTCTGTTACTGCTGCAATTGGCGGGGTTAAATGCTCAACCGGTCATTACGTTAACAGATACCAGCCATTGGCACCCCATCGGAAAATATACTTCCTATTTAAAGCATGCCCGCTTTAGCAACATCAACAATATCCTGAGATCCGATGTTCAATCTCAATTTGAACTATATAAGCAGGACAGCCCCAATTTTGGCAGCATTGCCGATGCTGTTTGGTTCAGGTTTGCTGTAACCAAACAAATTGACAAAGAATTTTACCTGCAGATTGGTTCTGCTTTTATTGATAGCATTGCCTTATATATGGTTATAGACAATCAGGTGCAGCAAGCGCAATTGTCAGGTGATAATTATGTTTTTTCGCAGAGAGCCATAAAAGTTACAACGTTTCTTTTTCCCTTGAAACTGCCTTTGGGTACCACGCAAACTTATTTTCTGCGTACTAAAACCATGCAGCCGTTTTTCTTTCCCCTCAGGGTTGGCACCCTAAGTTCGTTCATGGAAGACTCCCACAAGCTGGACCTGTTACAGGGTATTTACGTTGGCTTTATGCTGTTGATTATTTTATACAACTTATTTTTATTTTTTTCAACCAAAGAAAAGATCTACCTGTACTATGTGGCATATGTTGTAAGTATTACCTGGTTTATGTCGACCGTGTTTCAATATGTTTTTGAATTTTTTTGGCCGGGGTTACCCATTATTAACCAATATGCAGTTGCATCAACTGCTTTTACCATACTTACAGCAACAGTTTTTACCAGGGCTTTTTTACATACTAAAAAATTAGTTCCGCGCCTGCATAGTTTTTCATCAATTTTTATTGGCTGGGGCATATTGGTGATTGTATTAGTGATTACACCTTTTAAATTGCAGGCCCTTATGCTGGCTCAGGCAGGAATTATGGTAATGGCTATTTACTTTCTGGTAGCTGGCATTGCAGTTTTGCGCCGGGGGTATCATCCGGCAAAATTTTACCTGCTTGCCTGGGGTTTTCTTATTGTTGGGTTTATTGCTGCTATATTGGAAACGGTAAATATATTGCCGGTGATGCCTTATATCAATTCCATGCAAATTGGGTCGGCCATTGAAGTTATGCTGCTGTCATTTGCGCTTGCCGACCGAATTAATACTTATAAAAAACAGAGAGAAGAGGCACAGGCAAAAGCCCTTAGCATGGCACACGAGAAAGCAGAACTTATTCAGCAACAAAATATTCTGCTTGAGCAAAAGGTAAATGAGCGAACAATTGCTGTTACAAATTCTATGAACGAGCTGAAACAAGCGCAGGCACAATTGGTGCAATCCGAAAAAATGGCCAGCCTTGGTGAGCTGACCGCAGGCATAGCGCATGAAATTCAAAACCCCTTAAACTTTGTCAACAACTTTTCGGATGTAAATAAAGAGTTACTTGCCGAATTGAAAAGCGAACTTGACCAGGAAAATTATGAAGAAGTACGGTTACTGGTTAAAAGTATAGAAGAAAACGAAGACAGGATAAGCCTTCATGGCAAACGGGCCGATAGTATTGTAAAAAGCATGCTGCAGCACAGCCGAAAGAACAAAGGAGTGAAAGAGGCTACAAACATAAATGAGATAGCCGATGAATACCTTCGCCTTTCGTACCAGGGACTGAGATCAAAAAATACCACATTCAACAGCAGCATTAAAACCGGGCTCGATCCTGCTATTGGCAGCATTAACATAGTGCGACAGGATATTGAGAGAGTGCTGCTCAATCTTTTCAATAATGCGTTTTATGCGGTCAATGAGAAGCTGAATGCCGAACGCTTAAAGCTTAACGCTGAAGGCAAAGCCTACGAGCCGGTTGTTTCTGTACGAACAAGCCAAACGAAAGATAAAGTTTTCATCAGCATTAATGACAACGGCATTGGCATCCCCCAAAATTTATTAGATAAGATATTTCAGCCCTTCTTTACCACAAAGCCCACCGGCCAGGGAACAGGGTTAGGATTGAGTTTAAGCTATGATATTATAAAGGCGCATGACGGCAAAATAAACGTGGAAACGAAAGAAGGAGAAGGGACAGTGTTTATTGTTGAGTTACCACGGGGTCAGTAGATTAGATTGAAGAAAGACTAATGGTGAGTTGTGAGTTGTGAGTGGTGAGTAGTGAGTTGTGAGTGGTGAGATGAAACTCTTAATTCACTTCAAAAGCTTTGTGCCCCTTTGTGTATTGGTGTCTTTGTGGCCCAAAAGAGAAAAGGCATCTGCAAATTTTAAAATTCATTTCCATTCGACACCTTCATAAACCTCCATTATTTTAAGGGATATCTGCAGACTGGGGAAGTTAATTTCTACATCGCTTGTGGTATATTCTTCCAGTTCCCAATGGTCATCATTATTAATCCGCCAGGCTTCAATGTTTATGCTTTCTGAATCAATCAGCACATATTCTTTTAGGGTGGCTATATCACGGTAGAGTTTAAATTTATCGCCGCGGTCGTAGTTTTTGGAGGAGGGAGAAAGTATTTCGATAATAACAGATGGGTTCAGCATATTCATTTCATCGTCATTCAATGTTTCAACCTTGCCGCATACTACGGAGATGTCGGGGTAGGTAAAAAGTGTATTCTTCTCAATGTGTGCCCGCAGGTCACTTCCGAAAGGCCGGCAGTTTTTTCCCTTTAGCTTTTGATGAAGTAATATAAGCATGTTGACTGCAATGGTATTATGGTTGAGCCCGGCGCCGCTCATGGCGAATATTTCCCCTTTATAGAATTCGCTTTTTTCCAAAGCGCTATTCTCTATTTCGAGGTACTCTTCAATAGAAAATTTTTTCTTGCCGTAAACTGCAACGGGTTCTCTCAATTCGTGCATCACCTTCAATTTTTATGATAATAAATGTAAACATTTAAGTCCGGTTTGCCATTTGAAAATGGTTGCGGTAACAACCTGGTTATAAAAGAGCCTAATGGCAAACCATAGGCAAAGCAATATGATGAGCCCATTAGAAAATGGCTGCTAAGAAAAAACTAATGTGGCTTGCCACAATGCCGTTTTACTTCTGGGGACTTGGGAGACCAAGGCGACAAGTCCCGGGTGGCCCCAATATCCTTCCTTAAAGAAAAAACATATAAAAGCTGCCTTGCAGTTTGCGGATAACCGGGAAGAAATTGTAAAAATCGTAGCCGGATGAAGGTTTTATTTTAGGTTAGATTCTTTCTTTACTTTTTCTTGTGGAAATAAAGTAAACCCGAAGCACTAAAGCATCAGTCAAAGACAGCCGGGAAGCCGGCATTATCAGCAGTCTGAACAATAAGTTCGTTTGCGAGGACACTCCTATTTCGCCTGTTGCTCCGTCTTGTACTGGCCATAGATGGCATCTCTGAAGCTCTTATGTACCATCCCATAAAAGGGCATGACCTGTGTAAACAATACGGCGGCAAGGTCGTTTTCAGGATCAATCCAAAACAACGTACTGGCAGCCCCATCCCAAAAAAATTCACCTACGGCACCATTGTTTTCGGTGCCGGAAGCCGGCGGACGCAGCCGCACCGCGAAATCAATACCAAACCCTACCTGCCCCTTACTGGGCAGCCACATTCGCTGCGTAATGGTGTCTGACAACTGGTTGGTCGACATCAGTTTGATCGTTTCCGGTTTTACAATGGTTGCGTTGCCCAGCGAGCCTTTGTTCAGCAGCATGCGGGCAAATGTCATGTAGTCATCCAATGTGGAAGTAAGCCCAAAGCCACCCGGCTTCAGCGGCCAATCTTTAGAATTAAAACGGTCTAACGAATCGGGCATGCGGTCTAAGGCGCCCTTATCGTTTCGGCGATACAAAGCGGCAAACCGGTCGCGGTCGCCCTGCGGAACCACATAGCGGGTATTGTCCATGCCCAACGGCTTAAATATCGTTTCCGCTACATATTGGTCAAAAGGCTTTCCTGAAAGTAACTCAACAAGGTACGCCTGCACATCCACCGAAGGGCCATAAGCCCATTGCTCGCCGGAGCTAAACAACAGCGGAAGAGCGGCTAACTTTTTTGCCATTTGGCTTAAAGTATTGTTGGGGTTCATGGGATCTGCTGCTCTCACCAGGTCTCGCAGTACCGGTAAATCGGTGCCTGTTGCAAAGCCTGCTGTATGACGTGTTATGTCGCGGATCGTGATTGGGCGTTTTGCTGGTTCGAGTATCATTTTACCTGCGGCATCAACGCCATTATACACCTGCATTTTGGTAAATTCGGGTGCGTATTTTGAGACCGGGTCATCAAGCTGGAAAGCGCCTTTTTCGTACAGAGTCATCAGCGCGATGCCCGTTACCGGCTTGGTCATAGAATAGATACGAACGATCGTATTTCGTTTCATGCGAATGCTGGCTTCGCGGTCGGCATTGCCAAAGGCGTTGTAATAGGTTTCCTTACCCTTTTCAAATATCAGTGCCGATATGCCTGCCAGTTTGCCCTCGTCTATAAAACGCTTTAATGTGTCATCTATGCGGGCCTTCACCCGGTTATTTATAATGGCAGCGCTGTCGCGCTGATTGCAGGAGAGTGGTTGTTTAAAGGCGGATGCAACAAGTAAAATGCAGCCTAAAGCAACAACGATTTTGTTCATGGGGTAAGGTTTAAGATGAAAGGTTCTTATGGCGAGTTTTGGAGAAGCGATAATCAAATGAATGCATATGCTGAATGAAGTTAGTCCTAAATGTTTGGCAATTGAACAAATCAGCAGGCCTCAAAATTAATTGTCAAGCCAATTTAAATGGTTTCTTCTACCAACACAATCTGGTTTCGATAATTTTGCAAACGGGGAGCATTTTATATACCTGGACAGGCTCTCCTTATCCAGTCATGGAACCCCCTGTAGGGGAAACGCAATCACAAATTCCGGCCGAAGAAAACGATCGAGCATGATAGCTGGAAGGTGAATAAAATGTTTGCCTGCCTGATCGATCATTTCTGCGGCACTTGCGAGAAAATAAAGGTGGTTAAACACCAGAAAAATGACAAAATCAGCAACGCCTGGTTTTTTGTAAGAACAATGTGGATGACTTTAAACCCGTAAACTTCAGCGATTAAGTTGAACAATAGCATCTGTAATAAGCCGGTGCCCGTAATGCTTGAGGTTGGCTGTGAGGCTATGGAGAGCATTTAGTGGTTTGATGGCTATCCCGGCTGAGAGGAATCCCGCTTTTGCCAGCGATAAGCAGCAACCGAATTTATCCAGAAGTATTTTTCAGCCACCGTTCTTCCTTTTAAAGTGAAGTATTCGCGTACAAGTCGCAATCCAACATTAAAAGGCAGCCATTGATCGCTGTTGGGCCAATCACTGCCATAGAGCAACCGGTCTTCACCAAAAATGCTAAAAAGCTCATCCAGCCCAGAACGGTAAAAACTTAGCGCCTGCGGAACTGCTCCGTCCACCCGGCGCAACACTTCAGAAATTTTCACATACACCTTTGAACGCTTGCCCAGCTCCTTCAAATTGGCATCATAGTTCTTTCGTGCCACGGCTTCTTCAGGAGGGGTGGCCTGGGGAAGATGATCGATTATTATTCGCAGATCAGGCACTTGATCTGTGAGCCGGACCACAGCGGCAATGAGGGCGGGATTCGGGTTCGCCGTATCTAACACCAGCCCCGCATTGGCGAGCATGCCAAGGTCTGCAATGAACCCAGGCTTCAACAATTGGCCGGGCAGATCATGGTTCCATAGATTGCCGTAACGAATGCCACGAAATAACGGATTGCGCTGAAACCTTTCCAGCTGTTGGCCGAAGCCCGGCATGCCCGGCACCAGGTTGCCTACGGTTCCAACGATCATCTTGTCTTTCGCTGCTATGTCAAGTACCCACTGGTTGTCTTCCGGCCAGGGACTGGCTTCCACAGCGATAGCGCCCACTATACCAAGGGGGGCGGCGATCTTGCGATAGCGGTCAGGAAGCGCGGGCTGATAAAGTATGCCGTCTTCTTTGGTGGGCCAGGGCACGCCATGTGGGCGGGTTGTGTCAAACAAATGAATGTGAGTATCAATGATTGGAATAGTGAAATCTTCGTCCTGACCCAAAGAGGGTAGGAGCGTGCCTGCGGAGGCGCCGGTAGCCAGGGCAAGAAAATTTCTGCGGTTCATTGACAGCAAGTTAATACAGGAGTAGGTAACACGGACAAGACAATAAATATGGGAGTTTGGAAAATATCGGCAATTGGGAATATTTTGTCTGCAGCGGGGTGAGAAGGATGAATTATTTCCAGGAAGGGACTGGCTGATGATACGAAATGATACAAAGTGCAACAAGTTGGGTTAAAAGGATTTTGGCATTGAGGACAATATTGAAGTTGGGGGTCAATTTATTCTGAGACGGCAAACTTCGGAGAGCTGGGCGGGCTGGAATGAATTCTTTTTTACTCATCCTCATTCTTTCTGGTTGAGCCCTTAATGCCCAATGCTTTTTTAGCATTCAATGGACTAACTACTTTTTTTCCTGTTTTAGATTCCAGTTCCCGCAATGCCACTTTGGCCACATTGCCACCTTGCTTTGCCACTTTTTTACTTTCGTCAAAAATCTTTTGGTTGCACCGCTACCGAAATGTCTTTGGTTGATGCTTCTGCAAGCATATTTAATATCAATTCGGTATTGGTCATATTATCGCGCAGGTTTTCTTTTTTCAAACCTTTCAGCACTTTATATTCTTTGGTGGTTTTGCCTGCCCATGCTTTGGTAATAATATCGGTAAGGGTGGCAAATTGCTGTCCTTCTTTTAATCCCCGGTTTTTCCCTGTCCGTCTGGCCAGGCGGGCATTCATCGGTTAGCTCTTTGCGTATTTCTATGCTTTTGAGGCGCTGGTTTATCCCCGCCTTTTAAGCCGCGGCGGGCAGGCAATTTTCGCTATAGCCCAGTTTCAGGTTTTGCTCCAATGCCTAGTCTATACTTAGTTCGGGGTCTTGCATTTCATCCAGTCTTTCGTTGGCTACCTGTGCCAGCCATAGTTTAAAAGGTTCTGCTTTGGGCGATGGAATGGATTCTATTAACCAGAAAAGTTGTTCCATATCGGCTACATCCGTCATTCTCATTTTTACCGTCAGGTGCCTCCATTTTCAACTGTCCGATTTTTTCGGACAGTTCACTACCTTCCTTTTTTAACCTGGCTTTTAAGTCACTCCAATATTTCCCTGGCCTTTCACCATTAACTAAAATTTCTATCACATCAATAATTGAAAAATGCCATTTCTAATGCGCTTTGTCCCATAGGGTTCTTACTTGCTTTTCTTCAAATAGTTGTATGGCGTTTTGCTCCTTCAAATTGGAATATTATTTTGGACTACAGATTTTATCTTTTCCACTTACAGGTTGCATTTTCAGTTGTCCGATTTTTTCGGACAACTCACTTCCTTCTTTCTTAAGTTTGGTTATTCCCGGCATTGCATTCATTCCAATTTGGCAGGTGCCTTCACCTGCCAAAACTATTTTTAGCCTCCTGCCCCCCAAAGGGGGTACTGGAAAGCTTCCATTCTTGATAAGAGCTTTCAACCCATCTTTACTACAAAACCCATTAGCCAGGCAACCGGATTGGGATTGAGTTTGAGCTACGATATTATTAAGGTGCCTGGTGGTGAGTTTTACCTGGCAACGAGGGAAGGTGAAGGTGCAGAATACATGATCATCCTTCCCAAAAAAGGAGATGTAATTTCTTTTGGCATTTTTCGTAATGTGATAGCCTGAATTCGCAGTCTTTTTAATGATTTATGAAGTCAGCGTTTTGTGAAAGGAAGGAGGGTCGGGAAGGGGTCGAAGCCCTGATTTTTATTGATAAAAACCTGCCGGGTGGCTTTCATCTGTTCCAGCTAAAAGCCTTAAATTTACTTTGCTATGATAGAAAACCTTCACATAAGTAACTTCAAATCTATAAATGAACTTGAGCTTAATTGCAAAAGGATAAATGTGTTTATTGGTGAACCCAATTCCGGCAAATCAAATATTCTTGAAGCATTAGACCTATCCTATTTGTCGTGGATGATGGCTATGAATGAGGGAAATAGAAAGGCGGAAAAGGAACCTATTGATTTAAAAGACTTTTTTAGGATAAATAAGGTGGCTGATTTGTTTCATTTGGGAAACATAATTACTCCCATCTCCATCAGCGGTTCCGGACTTTCTTATGATACTAAACTTGAAAATAAATTCAACAGTAAAGAAGATTTAAACTTTTTTGAATTAAGTACTTCGGGAACGTCGTTTACCCGTTTTGATAATGATTTGATTCCGGTTGCCCCCGTTCAATTTTTTGCAACACCCATAAAGCCATACCGGTACAGAAGCAACATACAATTTCATGATACTGGCAATTACATAAATAGGTTAATGCCCCCTTTTGGCAATAACCTTAGCAGCGTCATCAAGAGCAATAGGGACATGCAGGAGCTGGTAAAGGAGTTTGCCAAAAAAAATAATTTTGAATTAAATATTGACAGGGTTACAGGGCATATTGCAATACAAATGAGGATTAATGAAGGGCTGGTGTATAATCTCAATTATGAAGCCTTAGCTGATACCTTTAAAAGGATAATTTTTTATGTAGCTGCGGTAAGGCACAATAATGCGTCGGTTATTACTTTGGACGAACCTGATACGCATGCTTTTCCGCCCTTTGTCAGTTTTCTTGCTGACGAAATAATTGAACAAAAGAAGACTCAGTTTTTTATCGCAACACATAATCCTTATTTACTAAATAGCCTTATTGAAAATACTCCTGCGGATGAACTTGCGGTTTTTGTTTGCGGTTATGACAATGTAAACAGAACCACAGCAGCGAAGAAATTGAATGAAAATGACTTGTCGGAACTGCTTGACTTTGGTGCGGATATCTTTTTCAATTTAAACCGCTATTTGAATGACAGTATTGAATATTCTTCCTGAATGTTATGTTGATACAAAAGTGCTGAAATAGTTAGCAGGGTTTCAGAAAAATTTAATCACCAGCATGGCTGCGGTCAAATTGCAAAGGAGCTGAAAAACAGGCTAAAGGACCACCGTGCATTAGGAATTATTGATGAGGACAAGAATAAAGGACCTGCACCAAAATACTTTTCACAGTTTGAAGAAGTAAAATCTGAGAACAGCCTGGTGCTTAAAAGTCTCCGGCCATTATTACTCAGGGTCTAAGTTTATTCTTTATTAGATTAGCTGCGCAGCCTGTTACTGAATTATGTATCATTCCGTATCACCTTGTATCATTTCGTATCTTCTGGTAACCCGATTTTATGGAGAATTCTGTATATAGTTTTAGCCTCAACATAAATTGGCTACTGATATCTCTCATTAGTTAAATTGATAGGTTTGATGCATCTTGGACATAAAAAGAGAGCCGCGAAAACAAAGTTATAACCTGCCTTAAAAACAGATGTCCTCAGAAAAATATTTGATGCAGTAGTGGGTCAACCCCGCATTTGGGCCTATCGTGTGGACATATATGTAAAGTCTTTTTTGCTCCATAGGAGCATCCTGTTTGTAGAAAAAGACATGGTAGAGTCGGTTTAAAGCTCCGTAGGTGCTTCCTGTTATGATGAATTTAAGCGGCTCCTATTGAGCCTGGATGCCCGATTGATCGTATACTCAATAAGCAAGTAGCCCCTATGTGGCTATTTTAAGACTATTATTATAGAATCACATTGCTTGATTTCGAATAAAAGCACATTCAAAAGATGTGTCCACACGATAGGCATTTGGGCGGGGCAGGCTATTCCGGAATAGTAGGGCAACATGTTCTCGGTTTTCCATTCTTTGCACAGTTGACTTCCATTGCGCAAGCTAAGGTTGCTGGCAGGGGAGTCCGGCAAGGAAGGTCACCCGAACCGGGGAGACAAAGCCGATAACGAAGCACACCGACTGCGGCCGAAAAGGAAAATGGGTAAAACATGCAAACAAAGACAACCTGCTAAAACTAAATTTCCCGAAACGAAATCATCAAAACAATAGACGATAAACCTCGTTAAGGCACAAGGCCAGGAGCAGGAGGCCGCAAAGCATAGCTGTTTCCAGATACATAAAATAGTTTTCCATTAAAAAAAATAATAATGGAAGAAATATTCGGGCTGTTGTACATTTATAGAACTACACCTTTCACAATATTTAGCCGATCGAAAACTATACATAATGACCAAACCCGAGATATTTCTTTCGTATGCCTGGGGAGGTGAAAGCGAGCAAATAGTCAATGATTTGGACGCTGCCTTTCAACAGAAAGGCATTCTATTAATTCGCGATAAGCGCGACCTCGGTTTCACGGGCATGATATCCGGGTTTATGCAACGGATTGGAGTAGGCAAGGCTGTTGTTACTGTTATCTCCGACAAATACCTGAAATCGCCCTATTGCATGTTCGAGCTGCTGGAAATTTATCGGAACCTAAACTTTCAAAAACGTATTTTCCCCATTGTACTTGAAGATGCTGATATTTTCAACTATACAAAGCGTCTTCAATACCTGGAATATTGGCAGGACAAAAAGAAAGAATTGGATCAGGCCATCCAGAAATTTGGTGGAGATGCTATAACTGTTATCGGCGAAGACTACAAAATCTATAGAAAGATTTTTGACAACTATGGCGAGATAGTAAATATTCTTAAATACATCAATTCATTAACACCTGAAATGCACCGGGCTGATAACTTCAGCATATTGATTGACGCGGTGGCCAAATTGATTGATGAGGATAAAACCACAAATGAAGTGGGAATTGAACCCATTAACTGGAACTTTATCGTTAAGACCATCACTAACCAGAAATGTGTGCTTTTTCTTGGCCCCGAACTTTTTAGAACCGATGATAACAGCAAATCAAAGCAGCAGCTTTTTTTTGAAAACATGGCAAGAGAAAACCGGGAAAGGATTTTATCCTATAACCCGGATGGGTTTTTCCTCTTTTCTTCTTCTGAAGAAAAAACAATTGTTTACAGAAAAATAATTGATTTTTTTGAAGGTCAAACCAATGAAGACATTATTCAGAAAATCGCCGAAATTCCCGCCCACCTGGTGGTTTCCATAAACCCGGACAATGCTTTGAAAAACTATTTTGTAAAACACAACCATCCTCATAGTTTCGAATTTTTTGACAAAAACCAGAAAAAAGATATTGCAGTTGCACCTACCAAAGAAAAGCCGCTGTTCTACAATTTATTCGGCAGCATCAAAAATTTAGAAACGCTGATACTTACTCATGACAACCTTTTCGAATATTTTAAGGCAGTGATGGGTAATAATGTGTTACCACTCGAACTAAGAACAGCGCTTGAATCTGCAACCAACTATATTTTTCTTGGCTTCCAGTTCGACAAATGGTACGTACAGTTAATACTAAGTCTGTTGAAGCTGCATGATAAAAATTACCATTTCATGCGCTATGCTTTAGAAAATAGCATGAGCAACGATACCAAATCGTTGTGCAAAGACCATTTTAAGATCCAGTTTATTGGCGCCGATAACCAGGCATTTCTTAATACACTGCATGAAAAATGTAAACAGGCTGGCATATTGCGCGACTTTAACATGCAAGGAGTTGACGATTCAGATAATGAGGAAATAAATGACCTGAAACAAAAAATAGTCCGCGAGTACAGCCTTTTAAAGGATGTTGAACAAAAAAAGGAGTCTGAAAAAAGCCCCCTTGTCATATATGAATATGAGGAAGAAATGGAAGAGATCAATAAGCGCATTGCGCAATATGAGAAAGCGCTTGAATCAAATTACCAAATGCAATTGTAAACCGCCAGTACTGCTACGACATGGAAATTGAACAAACCTTTATACACAGGTACCCGGGTGTAAAACCGTTTTCGGAAAACGAACGGCATTTGTTTTATGGGCGGAGTACCGATACCAATAAATTATCGCAGCTCATCAGGTTGGAGAAAATGGTGCTGCTCTACAGTAAATCAGGGCTGGGCAAAAGTTCATTGCTTAATGCCGGTGTGCTTCCCCTACTTGAGGAAGAGGAACAATACACCACGATTAAAATAAGGTTTGGGGCACGCTTCGAAGGTTCACTTTCACCGGTTGCTACTTCTATATTGAAACTGCCGGAAACTTCAACCAATGCGGTGCTTGACAAACTTGGCGCAGGCAACGATACGCTTTGGCTGCGCATGAAAGCTTTACAGTACAACAGTAGCAATATACCCAAAACATATATACTGGTGTTTGACCAGTTTGAAGAACTCTTTACCTACGATAAAGACGATATCAAACAATTTAAAAGGCAACTGGCCGACCTGCTTTTTTCAAAGGTGCCGGGTTATATCAGCCAATCCATCACCAACCGGTTAAAAGAAGACCCCGCATTTTTGACCAACGAAGCATTAGAATTTCTCTACCTACAGCCCAGCGTAAAGGTGGTGTTGTCTATACGGTCTGACCGCTTAAGTCTGCTAAACTCGCTGACCGATTATTTGCCCGATATTCTTAAAAATTATTATGAGCTGAAACCGCTTGACCGCAATGCCGCCATTGATGCCATTGTAAAACCGGCAGCAGATGAAAAGGGGCTTTACCTATCCGCAAGGTTTGCATACACGAAAGCGTGCATAGACCAGGTACTTAATTACCTGACCGAAAAC
The DNA here is from genome assembly GCA_038204535.1 of Chitinophagales bacterium. Classification (GTDB taxonomy): domain Bacteria; phylum Bacteroidota; class Bacteroidia; order Chitinophagales; family Chitinophagaceae; genus Segetibacter. Next base: position 26,033 of record JBBRCW010000040.1, read on the forward strand.
GACCAAAAAACCATTGAAACATTTCAACTACAGACAGTTTGCCAGTTTGCTGAAAACCTGGCGATAGAAAACAAGTTACCTTATTATGAAAATGAAAAAAGCCTTGTTGTAGAGCTCGAATTATTGGGCGATCTGCAAAACATATTTCGTACCCACTACGACAAACTAATTAGCAATATTGTACCTGATGAAAAACAATTGGCAGCAAGGCTGCTGATTGAAAACAAACTGATTATTGACGGCAACCGGGTAAGCCTGCCCGATGTGGTGGTACTTAAGGAAAAAGATATAGATAAGGACCTGATTATTTATCTGCACGATACACACCACCTTTTGCGGAGCGAGCCCAACACCACGGGAGGTATAAGCTATGAGCTGAGCCATGATACATTGGTAGCCCCCATATTGAAAGCTAAAAAAGAGCGGGAAGAAAAAGAAGAAATTGCCCGACTGGAAAATGAGAGAATGGAAGAGTCGCAGCGGGAAAGAGAGAAAGCAGCGGCAGAAAAAGGAGAACGGGAAAAAGAGCAAAAACGCCAACGGAAAATTATTGCCATCGTTTCGGTTGCCGCATTATTATCGATTTGCCTTGCAATATTCGGATTTGTAATGTGGCAAAAAGCAGCAAAACAAACCTATCTTGTAAAGAGTGAACAAAATAAATCTGACAGTCTGTTGCAGGTAGCAAGAAATTCATTGCAAAAATTCAGCACGGAGGAAAGGATGCGAAAAAAAGCTGAAGTGCAAAGCCTGGTGCAAAAAGCAAAAAGTTATTTTTCGCTTGATGTGCCTGACCTGGCAGTTGATGCCCTCAATAAAGCAGCGGCTATTGACCCTACAAATACTGAAGTAATCTCACTGCAGAAATCGATTAAAAAATGAAAATAAAATTTGCAGGTTTCCGGAAAAACAATGAGTTAATAAAGTTAGTTACTATGAATAAGGCTGCCTGTATCTTCATTATTTCGGGCTTGGTATTAGCAATGGAAACAGAAGCACAGTGTGATACTATAGCATACCAACGAATGCTTAAGGATGGCGACAAGTTTGCAAAATTTGAAAAATACGATTTAGCGGTAAAACGTTACTCTGCGGCAATGATTGCCTGCCCTGACAACTCAACCGTACCCCAAAAAAAGATTGTAGAGGTTTTTAATAAAATTCAACAACTGAAAGATGATGCAGTAAAAAATAAAATAATAGCGGATAGGCAAACTAAGCTGGCGATTTCTAGTGCGAAAAAAGCCGAATTTGAAACCCAAAAAGCTCAGAGTATTACTTTGGCTGCATTTGCCCCCGAACAATTTGACAAAAACCCCACAATGGCGATCCGACTTGCT
>JBBRCW010000041.1:0-27677 GCA_038204535.1 Chitinophagales bacterium
CTTTAACTGGCTTATTGAAAAAACGCAAATTCAATTTGCTCAAAGGGTAAGAAGTGAAAAAGGATTACTTGTACATGTATGGGGCAAATTTGCAGCAGCATTATTCTTATTATCTAACTTTCTAACCCTTGATTAGCATTATTAAAGGTTTCGTACTCAAAACGTTTCCCTGCTGATCTTTAAATCTTACCATATAACTGCCTGTGGAAATCCCGGCCAGTTTAATGGTTAACAGATTGCTTCCTGCGGCTATTCTTTCGTTATAACCATTGATCATCTGGCCAATGGAATTCATCATTTTAACATTCTAACAACCTTTACATGACGAAATCAAATAAACAAATAGAACTCATCCCTGTAGATCCTGAATTTTTTAAAATTAATTTTATTTGAAAAACGTGGAATTCTATCCGGAAAATAGTAAAGCCACCCGATTTGCGGGTGGCTTTACTATTTTTTGTGAATATTATCAGTGTTCTTTTAAGCAAAGAAACGGAAGAATGATATAGTGATAAAAGACCTTGAATTGGTTTAAAATATTTATTGTGGTTGGAGTTATTTTAATTTGCTTTTGAGTAAGGAGTTTTCTAGTCTTAATTTTTTTACCTCGGCTGATTGAGAACTGAGTGCCCATTTCAAAAATTTGACTTCGTCTTTGGTTTTATTAGAAATGGACTGGTATGAGTTATCAACATTGCTTCGAAGTCTCTGTTTAAGTCGTGCAATCTCATCATTTTTAACTTTAATCTGCCTGGCAAATACACTGTCTTTAACATCGTTACTCATTACCTTGATTACCGGCTGAATAGGCAAATTAGCTAATTGCTCGTAATGATTAACAAGACTTAAAAGATTTACATTTTCCGAAGGAATAGTTCGTAATAAACTGTCTGCGGATAGTTTCAATAATTGCTTATCTGCCAGCAATTGCTGCTTATTTTTATCAAACCCGATACTGTTGCTGCCTGCTGGTGCTGCAGCTAATATGCCCTGGTCAGCATTTATTTTTGCCCACCTTTCATTTAGCTGGTTAAGAATAACGAGTGCATTATTTATGGGTGGAGTAATACTTTTGTTAATTACAGGTGTTTGAATTTGTGGCCTTAGGATAAATGCAGAGCCAGCCGCACAAATTATAAGGATAGTGGTTACATAAAGCAACACAAATTTTTTCTTTGTGTTACTTGTATCGGGCATGTAAATATTATTCATATCAATCGTTTTTGAATTTTACCGATAGTAGACTTTACAGCATACACTCTCTCTGCCACAATGGAATTTCTATTTTCAATACCATTTTCACGCAGGTCAACATCAGGGTTAAGCAACCTGAGTGAAAGTCCGTTATATTTTTCAAGAAAAAATTGCCAACCTACCGGCTTATTCCGTTCATCGGTAGTTTCAATTTCTATGCCTTCGCTTTTTTGCTGTATAACAAAAAAATGAAATATTTTACCCAACTCCATTTGCGCTGGTACTACCACATTAAAGACTGTCATTTTTTTCTCTTCGTGGAGAGGAGTTAGTTTTATTTTGATGCCAATGCTGTTTAAGAAAACAAACGATTTATTATCGATCAGGTTATGTTGTTGAAACCAAACCCGTTGTTCCGGCTTGGGGATTGCCAAAAACTGCCGATAAGTATATGTAGTTATAATTGGAAGGAAAAAAGCTGCACTGAAAGCTACACTGAATAAAACCAAGGATTTATTTACAATTGTAAAAAGGACTACAGATATTACAAGTAGGGCAACCGAAAAAATGACTGTATTAATTAAACTACCTTTTTTTTCTAAAGAAAACCAATAAGCCGATTTTTTTTCGGAAATAAAAAGATGCAATATGCCCAAAAAAATACAAGCTGACAATTGGATGGCTACTATAAGATACCAACGGTTGGCATGTGCAGAATCGTAAAAAGTAAAGCAGGCAACTCCTATAAATAAAGGTATTATCAATAGTAAATGAAGAAATAAATTGATGTAGCTGCCAGTTGTAATTTGATCCGGCTCAATATGTTGTACCGTTTGCTCAGTATACATTCTCTTCACCTTTAAGCATGTTGTAAACGGTCATGAAAACAATCCTTAAATCCAGGTATATGTTCCAGTTTTCCATATACCACAAATCAAACTCAACCCTTTTTTTCATTTGACCCAAAGTTTTGGTTTCGCCCCTTAAACCATTAACCTGTGCCCAGCCGGTAATACCCGGTTTTAAGAATTGACGTACCATATATTGACCCACCAAATGCGAATATTGTTCGGTATGTTTTAACATATGTGGCCGGGGACCCACAATACTCATCTGACCTTGAAAAACATTAAAAAATTGTGGAAATTCGTCGAGGCTTGTTATGCGTAATATCCTTCCTATTCGTGTTATGCGTTCATCATTTCTTTTTGCCTGCAATTCATTTGCATACATGTTCGTATACATACTTCGGAATTTGAAACACAAAAAGGGTTTGATATCCTTACCAGTACGGGCCTGAATAAAAAATACGGGTCCTTTTGACTCCAGCTTTATTAATAAAGCAATGAGCGGCACCAGCCACGACAGAATAAAAATAATGACAAATGAACTTAGCAGTACATCAAAAAAGCGCTTTTTGATACGATTACCAACGTCTTCCAAAGGTTCTCTTCTAAGTTTAAGAACCGGTATTTCCTTTACAAAATCTATATGAATTTTTTGATTCATAAATACACCTAAATCAGGTACAAACCTAAATCGAATGCAATTGTCGTCTGCCGATTTAATGAGCTTGTAAATTGACTCGTTTTGTTCAGGAGCTATAGTGGAGTAGATTTCGGATATGCCGTAATCGCGGCACACATTTATGGCCCCGTCAATATTACTAAGAATTGGATAATGAGAAAGTTCTTTTACGTTTTCATACTCTTCACAAAAGCCAACTACTTGTTTATTAATGCCATCTTCTTCCAGATAACTAACCAATTTTTTTGAAAGATTGTTGTATCCAACTACCATTACTTTACTCAGGTATTGTTTTTTACGTGGATAATCAAAAATAGTCAGATATAAAAACCGGTTTAAAAGAAGTACAAGGGGTATTGCCAGCAACAAAACGATTAAAAAAAATCTTGATAACTCTAATAAGCGAAAGAAGAACAGATATATTGAAATACCCAATAAGAAGTACGAGTATGCCCTTAAAGTTGCCCTGGTAAAAATCTCAAACGAATGAAGATTTTTTGCATTATACAAATTGGTAATTGCTATGGTTGCAAGCCATACGGCGCTGAGGGCAAAACCAAAATAAATGTATTGCGGATCATGGCCGATAGCATGATATTTTCTAAAAGCCAAAATGCTTATAAAAAAAACTATATTTATTGCCAGTAAATCAATAAAAGCAATAAAAAGGCGTAAAAAATGAATGAATTTCTTATTCATGCTGATTAAGCTTTATACACTTTCAGTGCCCCTTTTCGTGGTGTAACTCCTTTTATAAACATAGCCCTGCAAAGTAGGTACAAGAATTTAGTATTGGTAACAGCATAGCGTTTAAATAATCGTTTTGGCTCCTGCGAAAATCTGTACAACCATTCAAAACCATAACGTTGCATCCACAAAGGGGCGCGGCTTTGCACTCCAATTAATACAGGTAAGGCCGCTCCAATACCAATCATTTCAGCCTTAATCCTTCCTTTCATTGCCGACATCCATTTTTCTTGCTTTGGGCAACCTAAAGCCACAAAAACAATTGATGCCCCCGAGTCATTGATAACTGTTACCACCTGCTCCTCTTCGCTATGTGTAAGCTTACGAAATGGCGGACTGTAGATACCAGCTAACTGCAACTGGGGATAGTTTATTTTCAAAAAATGTTTTGTCTGGACTAACATTTCTTCAGTTCCTCCATAAAAAAATACAGGTAAGTTTTTTTGGGATGCTTCCCTTAGCAGGTCAGGCATAAGGTCCATTCCCGCAACGCGTTCCTGTTTAAATCCATACAAAAGCCGCATGGCCCAGGTTAAGGGCAAACCATCGGGTGTAACTACACGAGCTCTATCTAAAACCTTTGCAAAACCAGGGTCGTTATAAGCCTCTACAAGCATGTGAACATTAGCAACACATACGTATTGACTTTTGCCTTCAATTGCACTATCAATTATGTTTTTAATAAAATCATGATATCCTCCCGTAGATATAGGAATGTTAAACAAGCTTAGTGTTTTCATATTTTTTGAAATAAATCGCCCTACCGGTTTTTTATAACAGGGACAGACTGATTAAGTAAATGTGGTTAGCTTTTAAAAGAGTAAGACGAGGTTGAAAATTACCAAACGAAGCAAATGAATACACTTACATAGCAGTGTAAAACATAGAGCTTGTTGTAGAAGGGTTGTGTTAAGTATACGAGGTGGGTATGATTAGAGATTGAAAAAAAGATTAAAAATTGTTAAACTATTTATAAAGGAGTTATTGCAATGCAACTATAATAATTGCTGGGTTTGGTGTACGTAAGCTTGCATTACGCTTGCATATATTTTACTAATGATTTCAAAATTTTGCTCTGGCGTATAGTTTTCTTGGTAGGTCTTCAGCGCATTGGAACTGAATTCATTTTTTCGTCCAGAAGGGATTGTTTGCCAATAGCTTATGATCTTTAATAAATCCTCATCGTCTCCGGCTTTAAAATGCAATCCGTTAAAGTTATTTGTAATCATGCTTTGCATTGCTCCAAGATTAGAAGCAATTACGGGAGTGCCACATGCAAAAGCTTCAATGATGGTAAGTGGCATACCTTCAAACCAAACAGAGGGAAAAATTAAAGCGGTGGAATGCGCCATTAAATCTGCAATATCTTCCTTATCCAACTTGCCCACGTATTTTATATTCGGATGATTTTGTGCAGCTTTTTCAACTTGTGCCCTCAGAGAACCATCACCTGCAATAATCAAAGGAAGATTACCAGCACTGAATGCATTCAATAAAACACCAATACCTTTTTCGTCTGAAAGACGGCCTACATATAGATAGTAATTGCCTGCATGATTAGCTTCACTTAAAAAAGGACTACAAAAATTTGGTTTTATTACCACCTGCTCTTTTGTAAAACCTAATGATGATTTAAGAAATAATTTTTGGGAATGCTCTTGTAAAACTACCAGCTTATTGCACTGCTTCCATGTACCTATTATCCTGTGGAGGTATACGGAGAGTGCCACCCAAAATGTTACCAGTTTTGAATTTTTATACACCCCGAGCCTTATAGCTTTCCATGGAAACGACTTGTTTAATGAATCGGTAAAAAGGCTACCGTTATAGAATAAAGTTGCAGAAGGACACAATAATCTATAATTGTGAACAGTCATTACAAAAGGAACCTTACATTTTTTAATTGCATAGATTATTGAAGGGGATGCGGCAAAATGCAAATTGTGAATATGCACCACGTCAGGCCTAAATTCAATTATCTTTTGTATGGTTTTTTGATATGATCGAACATTGAAAGGTAACTGCAACAGCTTGGCTGCTACATTACCCTCGTTGCTAAATGATAAGAGATCTACAGTAACAGCGTGGGATCTTAATAAGTGCATCTCTTCTTCAACAACAGTATCCTCTCCACCGCGGAACTTATAAGCAGTATGTATAAATAAAACCCTCATTGCAATCAATTTGCTACTTCTTTCACCAATCGTTTTTCAACACAATCACGAAGTAAGTTTAATAACAGTATTAATTATTTTTCTTGAAGCAAGTGCAGGCAGGCTGTAAGGCTTTCTTAATTCGCGCTGTAAATAGGACACCTCATAATTTGCAGGACAAAAATTAAACGTACGCTGATGCCCTTCGTCAAGAGTGGTTTTTAAATAATCCAGCCCAAATGTATTTGTTGATTCTTTATCAAAACCTATGTTATGCCCTTTGGAAATAACAGGATAAATTACCTTAAGATTATTTACAGCAACGTGTACCTGCATTTGAATGTCCCAGGTGGAGATAATACCTTTTACCTGCTTGGAAACCATCCTGGACAGATCTTTGCCTTCGCGATTTAGAACAGAAATGAAATCTGGTGTCCGCATACATTCCTGCAGGTACTCTTTATCAAAATGTACATTTCTTACCCTGTTACTCCAACTTGCCCATCCATACGAACAAAACCTTTTATGAACAATCGAATCAAACTCATATTTCTTAACGTCGATAGGAAAGCAAAACCCGGTAACACAAAAAACAGAAGACTCGTTCTTATAAAATTCTAACCCGCTTAATAAATAACTCAGGTAGTTGGGCGTAACAACAAGATCGTCCTCCACAACAATAAAACGGTCATAGTTGTCGCAAAGCCAGGTAATACCTTGTTTAAAATTTGGCCCTGTACTTACATTTCTTTCATGGTACTTTTTCTGAATGCTTCTAAACCCTGTTAATGAGTCAATGTATTTACGGGTATCCATTACACCTTCAAAATCCGACACTCCTTTTGGGCCATCGCAAAAGAAAACTACATCCATAGAAGCGCTTTCAGGGTTATGCAACAATGCCTCTACCGATCGTTTTAATTTTGCAGCGCGTTTATAACAAAAAACTGCAATAATTATTTTATCATCCATTTTTAACGGTTTAAACTGATGGATTAACTGATGAATTATTTTTAAATGCATCCCACAAAAAAGGGAACAAGGTTTTAAGCCAAAGCTTAAAAAAAGCAGCAGGGTACGATAAAGGAAAATGTTGCCTGATGAACAAGAGATATTCACGGTAAGCCAACCCTTTTGGACTTTTCAGGTATTTAATCCGTTCTATTAAAGGTACATTTTCAGACTTCCAGTTGTTACCATGATCGTCTTCACAACTACCCAAAAAACCTGGAGCTATCACTACTCTAAAGCCGGCTTTTTTTGCTTTCAACGTATAATCATAATCGGCAAGACCATGTGTATAATCTTTAGATAAAATACCTATCGAATGAACGATATAATTTGGAACCAACATAATGTTTGCATTAGCAAAATCACAATCAGTTTCTGTAGCGGGAGCTTCAATCTTTTTGCTTTTCCATTGTGTTTTTGATGTAAGCTTGCTACCTCCGTACGAGGTTTTACCTGTATGTTCATTTACAGTACTACCTATACATATAACCGGGTCATTATATTTTTCTACACAGCTAAGCAAAGTGGCTATTGCATGAGGAGTAAGTAAAGTATCGTCATTAATCAAAAGATAAAAATCAGCATTGGTTGGCAACGCTTTCTCCCATGTAAAACGCATGCCTCCAGCCCAAAACATGGAGCCAGAACCTATATAAAGTTTTACATCGGGAAATTGATCTTTAACGGCATCGCTGGTGCCATCAGTAGAACCGTCATCAGTAAGGTAAATCTCCAGCCTTACCCACGGTTTCAATTGCTGGCTATACAATTTCCTAAGACAGTCAATTGTTTTTTGCCTGCGGTTGTAAACAGTTATCAGTATGGCTATATGAACGTACGAATTCATTTTACTTAAAAAGGGTTGCCACAATCGGCACTTTACGTAAGTGCTTTTTAACAGCGCGGTAATAGCTTGTGGTATAATATTGAAACCTTCTTTTTACAGGCAAATTTGGAATGCACAATTCCTCTTGTACAAGCTGCAAAAAGGTTACTTCTGGCAGATTTTTTCCAAAGCCTGTTAAATTGATGTGGCGCTCATATAACCTATGTAGGCCATAAGTTTTTTCAGCAGGTAAATGCCATATAAACAAATCTGTATCAGTCGATCTCACCTCACGGTAAAACAAGGGGTTGGTCCATATACGCCGCATATATAAATTATCTTTAAAAGCCCTGAAACCGTTTTTAAAATAGAGGTAACTAAGGGTATGCGCTTCTTCATTAAACTTTAACTTGCCTGCTAAGTTTCTTTGTAACAATACGGGCCACAATTGTGTAAAGTCAGCCGAAAATTTATAGATGTTGGCAACATTACTCAATAAAAATTCTCCCAGGTGATATGATGGTACTTCGTTAATCGGTTTTTGAGATAATTCCTCATACAAGCTCCGCAGATCATTACGGCTAAGCCCATTAATGATATAATCCGCTTTTACTTCATCTTCAAACGAAATGAAGCCACCATTTAATTTTGCCTGGTTAAAAAGAGGCTCAACCGGTTTTAAGAAAATGCAATCTGAATCTAAAATGAGAAATTGATCCTGAAGGTTTTTATTGGATTCGGATATCTGTTCTAAAATTGAAAATTCATAAAACTGGTTTTGAAACCTGCCATAGTAACCTTTAGGCGTTTTATATTTAAAATCCGTTGTTACAATATCTACATTCAATTCATTCAATACGTCCGCTGCCTTTCTTCCATCTACTTCGGGTAGAGATTTTACATTGGTAAAAAAAACATGACGCTCCTGTTTGTTAAATCTCCTGCTGGTTATAAAGAACAGGAAAATACATCGCCAGTAAATATTCTGGTGGCTTTGGGAGGAAGACAACTGACCGGTTTGTGGAAATATACTTTCTTCTCCCTTATCATCAGCGCAAAACCAGGTGCATATATGGTTCATTGTTTATTAGGCTCTTTGTAAATGTTAGCTTTCAAAAGTGTGCTCGGCCAAATCATATCTTGAAATTTTGGGCGAATTTTTTATTGTATCAGGTATCTCAGTAATTTCTAGTTGTTGCTGCTTTAAATCATCTTTTTCAAGATAATACAAACACAATCCCACGTGACCCCAAAAAACAATCTGTGGTACATAGCTCAAACTAAACACAAGACCTGCCATGCAAAACGAAAGTAAAATGATTGTTTGATTGTTGAGGTTTTTACTGAATGCCCTTATTGCCAGGTAAAAAAGAATAGAGTATTTAAAAACAAACCCAATAATTCCATGATAAAAAAGAATTTCCATAAAACCTTCATGAAAGTGTTGGCCTGTTTTCTCGGGCCACCAATCCACCAGTGGATTGCTCATCTCGAAACCTTCAAACGACCAACCGAACAACGGCCTCTGCAAAAACAATTTAAAATACACCTCTCTTTGCTCAACCCTGAAACGACCGGTACTTTCCTGTTGACCGGGATTAAATATCTCACTAAACCTTTGGCCAAAGAAATCGACCATATCAGGAAAAAGAGTTGACATAAAGAAGTACGAAAATAAAAACAGCACAAAAGCGCCGATAACAAGGCCCCAAATTTTAGGAATTGATTTTTTGTTGGTTCTAATGCTGATACCAAAGTAGATAAGCAGTGAAAATATAGCACCACTCCAAACCGAACGATGCTGGTGGATGAGAATGATTACGATACAAAAGAGTAATAAACCAAAGTGCTTTAATTTTCTTGTGTTTATAAACTTGTCCAGGTACCACAAAAATGGAAGTATCATCATAAACACCGAAGAGGCATGAATAATACGTCCATCGCCGGAAAACACCCCCAGGTCTTCCATATTAAAACTCTGAAGACTGAAAGAAAAGTTGCGACCATAAAGCGCCATGAAAACCACATAAATGAACAGGTAGAATTTTGCCATAAACTCTAACAAGTCAAGATCGAAGGTTCGATTAATATGTTTAACAAAAAAGGTATACAGAACAGGAAACAAGACATAATACATGGTGAGCTGCTGAAAAAATGTATCGTATTTATACATCGACTCGAGTACCAGCTTTACCATGAATAAACAAAAGATAATCACATATACTCTTTCTACGCGCCGTAGCCGGGGAAACAAATAAATCATTAATCCAAAAATTAAAAAACCCGATAACTTTTGAAATGGCTGAACAAACGATGATGAAGGAATAAACAACCATGCTAAAATTTGCTCCATCAGCAAATAGCCAAAGAGCACAACAAGAAACTCTTTTACAAAAAACCTATAGTTAAAAAGCCGGATTATCGCATTCATACAAAGTAACAGGCTGGCTATTTACCAGTTATTTCGGTGGTATAGGTGACAGGGTTACATTTTGCAGTTGCTTTACCTAAAGCAATTTTAGCTACACGTAAAACCTTTTTGTAAATTCTGGGAAACAAGGTTGTTAATCTCAGGTAACTTAAATACCAATTAAGCTTTTTCACTTTCCAACTATTTATATCATCAATCCATTTAACCGGACGTTCGTTTCGCATATACATTTCCTGTAACGTTTGCTCTTTCTCGCTGGTAATCTGTCTGTAGATATCAGCCTTTTTATCAACCAACTCTTTATTTATATAGCCAAGATGTTTTAGCCGATAATTGGTATTGAACTGTAAGCCAGTTATGCCTTTTACATTTGGCGAATCCAAAACCACGTTTTCGAAATAACCTTTTGGCGACTCTCTCCACATTACCCGGTCGTGACCTGCAGAGTAATGAAGCCTAAAGTTAGACCCCGCAAAATGTTCCTGGTCAATAAAATGAAATCTTCTAAATGCATACTTATTTACAAACCGGTTGCTCATTAATTTGTCAAAGTGTTTACGGTTTACCTGGGGCTCCATAATTTCATCAACATCAATCCAGAGACACCAATCCGGACTACGCTTTCTTGCCAAACCATATAAAAGATTTTTATCTCTTCCTTCATTATACCCTTCTGTTTGTATCATATCAACCACTTTAGGGTGCTTTTTCAACATTTCAAAAGTACCATCGGTCGATCCATTGTCAACCACCACTATTTCATCAGCAAGTTTTTCAAAACACTCAAGCCATTCGGGTAAAAAAAACATGCCATCCTTTATTCTGAGTAATACTACAAATTTTGACATACGATCATTATTAAAAGAACCTTGAATATTGCGAAGAAAAACGAAACTTAGCCATAACTACTGCAAACAAAAAAGTTGATAATGAGAAGCTATTGAAAGTTATTTTTAAATATATCAACATTAGTCTTTCCATCTATGAAATCCGCCAGGTTTGGTACTCACTTCATCCAAAGTAAAGGTGTACGTGGACTTTCAATATAGAAAGATCAAAAAATTTAAACAACTCTTTATTTACAAAAATTCAAGAAGCGCTAGCTAAAACTGAATTTCAGCCTGCTTACTAATTGCTTCACCTGGCTTCTTACATGTACATCTATCATCAACAGCATAGTAACAAAGCATAGTGTAAATATTGTTGAGCTAACAATCATTTTAAGTAATAACATACCCGATGGAAACCACATGTTAATGAGCATAGATATCATCCAAACTATGAAGAAACATACTGTAATAACCGGAATAAGCATGGCAGCAAGCGTTTTTAAAGTTGCAACGGACAGGTAACCCAATTTTTTTACACGATAGATAAAAAAGAAAAAATCGAACAGCAAAGCCATACCAAAGGATACTGCAAGGGTTCCAATCATTCCATAATATTTTGCTCCTAAAAAAACCAGTATAATGAACAGTAAATTCTTTGCTACCTGGTAAAAGCTGTTCACTTTTATATCGCCCAAAGCGTAACTTATATTCGACATAAAATAACCTATCAAATAAAAAAAGCTGTACAACAACATTAAAACAAGCAGGTTATTACCAAAAAATTTATCGGGGCCAACCCAAAGATTTATAAGATTAAAATAATTAATGGCATACATAAACAATACAAATACCGTTGCGTAAACATATAGCTTAAATTGGGTACCAATAAAAGGCACAACAGAGGCTTTCTCATTCATGCCTTTTGCGTGAGAAATAAGGGGCATAAGGGCCACCGAATGTCTGCCTATTAAACTATTAGTAAGGCTTATTGGCCGCTTATTAATTTCATACACTGTTACCAAAGCTGGCGAAACAAACCTGGCCAGTACCAGCATATCCATGCTATTTGCAATACCGGTTATAATTTTCGAAAGCGATGTGAAAGAAAAAATCTTAATAAATTTTTTAAAGTGTTCTACATTAAAATCTATTTTAGTTTCCGCGATGCCCAATACTTTTTTGAGAGAGATAAAGTTGTATAAGTTAATATAAATGGCCCTGCTCAAATTTGCTATGGCTATGGACATTACACCATGCCCCATGTATAGAAAAAGAATATTAACGAGTAAAAACAATAGGTTGGCCGTTAAAGATGAGATAGCCACCTGTGCAGAATTATGCAGCCCCTGGTTTATGCCAGTTAGCGTAAATGAAACCAGCGACAGACCTGTGGAAATAATGGTAATAAAGAGCGCATTCGACAAATTGGGATACTGGCTTACGTCTTTGTTGATAATGGTACCAAGCAAAAAGTAAACTACAATCCCCAATACAACAGATAGAAACAAAATTAACATAGACGCAAACAATCCTGAACCTACCGTATTGCCAATTTCTCCGTGTTCATTTTTTCCTCTCAGCTCAGCAATCTTTTGTTGAAGTACTTCACCAACCCCGGGATCGATAATAGTCATCCAATACAAAATACCCGACGTTGCCAGCCATACACCCAATGTATTAGTATCAATAAATTTAATATACAGGGGCAACAACAAAATGGAATTGATAATATTGGTAATTACCCATCCATATTGAAAAACAAAGTTCCAGCGAAGGATTTTTTTATCCATCTATATCTTTTTGTTGACCTATCAAAAGGGAACTTTGCACATTATTTTTATATAAACGCGATACGTTTTAATCGTAAACAGCTCACCTGTAAAAGCCATTCAAAACATTTTGACCAAATAACGCAGGCCTTTTCAACACCATTAAATCAACTATTTGCTCAGTGTTCTCAGCTAATAAAGTAAATCCTAAAGAAGGTAAAGATAGCTTTTGGTACATTTTGTTTTCACCTGCTTCATCAACTGCTTCGCCTGTTGTAATAAAAACCTGTTCTGATGTTGATAACTGGTTGCGAACAATCGTTTTTTCTAAAATGATATTTGAATATCCTTTTGTAAATGTTTTAATAACATCTACTTCATTGCCTGAAATAATTGCTATCTCGTTGTGCCAGTATAAAAAGCTTAATATCCCATCTGTTTGTCCAATTTCAAGATCGGATATAGCAGAAGATTTTACAAAAACATATCTTTCGAACAAAGGCTTAACAGCCATTACCACGCGGTCGCTCCACTTTGAATGAGTTCTGTATGTGGGGTAATAACATTCAATATTTTTTTTAGAAAGCAAATGGCACACTTTCTTTTCAGCATTACTTCTAGTTAGTAAAATTTTCCAGTCGACTTCCTGTTTCATATGTGTTAAAAGTTTATGGCTTCGCCGCTCTCGGTTACATGCCTGTTACCGAGGAAATATTTTTTTAATTTTAAGGGTTGTTGTTATTAAGTGATTTCAGTGGGCAATCTAATCAGCCAATCAAAGAGAAATTCTCTTACGACTCACTCTATCGTCATATATATAACCATATCCGTAGCCATAGCCATAATGCGAGTAACCAAAGCCTCTTGGAGTAACACCATTAAAAACAATGGCTGCATTATGTAGGGGATTAATTTTATTGTTTTTGTCTATTCTTTCTACAAATACTTTGGGTGTAAAACCATGTCGTATCACAAACAATGTAGCATGGCAATACGGTGATAGAAGGTAGGCATCAGTAACAGGCATAACAGGTGCGGTATCAATAATAATGAAGTCAAACACCTTATCCAATTTATTAAGCATCTCCTCTACTTTGCCATTCATAATTAATTCTGTTGGATTATAGGGAAGCTTACCTGGAGAAATCATATGAAAGTTTGAATTAATATCCGTTTGAATAATGATATCATTCAATTCAACTTCGTCATTCAGGTATTCTGCTATACCCTTTTGATGGGTAAGTTTTAATTTATTATTTATTGAGGGATTATTGAGATCAAAATCTACCAATACCACCTTTTTATTCGAAAGCGATAACGTAAGTGCAAGGTTTGTTGCCACAAAACTTTTTCCTTCGCCAGATATGGAAGAAGTAACCAATATTCTTTTTCTTTTTGAGTTGACACCCATGTAGCTTAGCGACACCCGTAGCTTTCTGAATTGCTCCGCTATAAACGTTTTTTTATGTTCTGATATTACGATGGGGTTTTTTGAGTTTTCGATGCTTATTTCGCCGATAATTGGCAAATCTGTAAACTGTTCAATTTCCTGCCTGAACATAATTTTTCCATTCAACGATTCCCTGCCATAAACAAAACCCATGGCTAATAAGATAGAAGCAAGAAAAGACGAGAGATATACAATTTTTTTCTTTGGACTTACTGGCTTGTCGCCCGACTCTGCTCTATCAATTATTCGGCTATCGGCAACACCCGATGCAAAGGATAAAGCAGTTTCTTCTCGTTTTTGAAGAAGAAATGTGTAGATATTGCTTTTTATGTTTTGTTCCCGATTAATCTCAATAAGCTCCCTTTCTTTTGCTGGTATGGAACTTAAAACGGAAGTATATAAATTGTTTGTAGAAGAAATGTTTGAACGGCTTGCCTGTAAACTCCTACGCTGCCCAATAATATTGTTAATTATACTAGGTTTTATTTTTTCAATTTTATCCTTAAGAGAAAGAAGTATTGGGTTATTTTCGGCAGTTGTACTTTTGAGGCGCTCATACTCTAATTCCGAAGATGAAAGTTTATCTACCAGTTGAGAGAGCGTTGGATCGGTAACTCCCAATGTAGATGGCACAACGCCACTTTGGGATCCATTCGATTTTACAAAGCCTTCTACCTGGTTTAAAACAGCTAGTTGAATATTAATTTCACTCATCTTTTGATCGTTCATGCTCACATTTTCCAAAAACAATCTTCCCTGCGTACCCATGTCAACCGCACCCCTCTGCGATTTAAAATTCTGGATCTTTTTCTCTATTGCATTGAGGTCTTGCTGCACAGACCCGAGCCTTACTTCTAAAAATTTTATGGTATTATCTGCCAGGTCATTTTTATCACGTAGTATAGCTTTGTTGTAAGCTGAGATTAATTCATTGAGTATGTCTTCGCCTCTTTTGGCATCTTCATCGATTAAAGAAAGATTCAAAATACTGGTCATCTTATTGGTTGTAGAAACCTTTAAACTTTCACCAATTGATGTAACTACTTTCTTTGATTTTATTAAGGAGAAAAATAACTTGCCTTCTTCAAGTATATAATTACCAGGCACAGTCTTAAATTTTAATTTTCCGTAGGGTGTAGAAAGCCAGGTATTTACCGGATACGAATACCCTCCGATTTTTACCTTTGAAAGCATTTTATTATATTCAAAATATACTTTCTCTACCTCTTTAAATGAATCAACCGAAGCAACCTCTATAGATATGGGAGTTGTGGAATAAGCGCTAATCGTTTTCATTTTTAACTCACGGGAAACAGGTGCAGACAAATGCAGTTGGTTAACCACCTGGCTAAGAAGAGATGAGGATTGAATAACCTCCATTTCATTATCAATAATTTTCTTTGGCGAAAGCTGGTCCAATGACTCTATTGTTTTTGATTGGGAAGCTCCTTTATTTTCGTCCTTAATCAATATGCTGGCGGTGGTTTCGTACCGTGCTGGTGTAATGCGCATATACAGGTAAGCAGCAGCTATTCCTAATGCAATAAAAATAAGAAATAACGGCCAGTAAGGAATGAACCGGTAAATACCCTGGTTTACAATATTGCCCGATTTATCACTATTTACTTTTCTTGAGAATTCCATTTTTACTAAGTTATCTGGTTAAACGATCTATTATTATGGCAGCAAACGATAATCCGCTTAACAATATGGGGAGCAATTGTGTACTACGTGTTGCACTGGCAACTTTTGCATTGTTTGGCTCCACATAAATTATATCATTAGATTTTAGATAATAGTAGGGCGATTGTAATAAGTCGCTGTTATTAAGATTCAATCGCTTTACAAGTCTTTGTCCGTTTTCTTCCCTTATCAATAACACATTTTCCTTTCTTCCAAATATGGTTATATCTCCTGCAAGCCCTAAAGCTTCTAATAGTGTAATTTTTTCGTCCGGTACATTTATAACTGTCGGACGGCTAACCTCTCCCAATACAGTAACCCTGTAGTTAAGAAATCGTACGGTTACAACAGGATCAATCAACAATTTTTTGTCAACCAATGTTTTGGCTAATACATCGCTCAACTGGTCGGC
This sequence comes from Chitinophagales bacterium, assembly GCA_038204535.1. Taxonomy (GTDB): domain Bacteria; phylum Bacteroidota; class Bacteroidia; order Chitinophagales; family Chitinophagaceae; genus Segetibacter. The sequence goes on from JBBRCW010000041.1 coordinate 16,034, forward strand.
TGTATAGCCGGCCGCTTTCATTTTACCTAATATTGGAAACTGAACATTGCCATCAGCATTAACCAGATATCCGGTGGTTTGAACCGCAATACCCGTAGAAGGATTGCCGGAGGTTGGCGTTAATGTAGTATTGGGGGCATTAAAGATTGTTGTAGCTTCAGGATTGAGGCTGGTAAAGTTGATGCTTAACAAGTCGTTGCTACGAATAGTTGTTTCCGGTATTTTTAAAGATGTGGTGATTTGAGCATCATTCTGACCATCGAAATACAGAGCTTTACGGGGGTTTGCGCATGAAGCAAGCAGTACCACTGAACATACCAGGCTAAATATTTTATTAAAATCCATTTTTATCATAATCAATTGCGAATTACAGGTCAAAAAAATACTATTGGAAAATAGATTTCCTTTTAACGTTAAACACCTTAAAGTTTTCAAATGGCTTTTAATCCTATGGAGAGGGATATTGAATAATTAATGCTATATACGAAAAAACGATGCCAAAGGATTTTAATATACTTAAGTTTATAAATATTGATAAAAAAATGATCGTAAAAAATGTAAACATTATTGAAAATATTACATTATAAAAATTTAAATATTAAGATTATTGCCCATTTATTTCCCCAGCTTTTTTATTGAAATGAAGGTTGAGGAAATTTTTTTTTGGCGATGCAACATCAATCTATGCCGATATATAGTTTAGAACAACCTTCGGTTTTTTCAACTGTAATTCCTTTTAGCTTCACTTTAGAAAGCTCTCGTCCTGCAATAACATATCCATTTTGCTGAAGAAAATTTGCTACAGAAAAATCTTTGTCAAGCATGCTGCCCTGTTGTTGAATAATCTGAACACAATTAGACTCATTGTTATTTTGGAGGTCATGCAATATGGCTCTCAATTGTGTATCGGTTAGCGGCTTTGCAGAAAGGGAAGGCTCCTCAGCATTCTTTGCTATCTTTTTTTTTATACTTTTACTAGTATTTGGTATTATTACTGCATGTGTGTTAACAATATTTTTCACCTGGCGGGGCACCAGGTCTGCATCTTTGTCCCGGTCTTCCTTATCTATCTCACCCTCCGGTGTTATAATCTTAAATTCTTCGCCTTCCTTTATTGACTCACTCAAAGTTTTATAATTAGTGGAATCCATTTTATTATCATCTTCAATATAAAACAAGAATACTCCAATGACTAGAACCATGACAAAAGCAGCCAATAACCATTTACCTGTTTCAGATTTTTTCTTTACATATTTATTCTTTCTTTCCAGCCTTTGATAATGATCCTCGTTCTGTTGCAACTTTAATAATTCGTAAGCATCCAAAAAATTGTGTAACTGGTTATCGTAATCAGCTCTTTTTGCATCGTCAATTAATACCTGGCGGGCCTCATTTATCTCCCTGAAACATGACGCAAAAAATGCATCATTACCATTTTTGTCAGGATGGAATTTTTGAGCCAGTTTTTTATAAGCCTCTAAAATTTCTTTGGAAGTTGCGGTTTCAGCAATGCCTAAAATATTATAATAATTTTTCATATAAACAAATCTCAAAAGTTTGCTAAATAAGTAAACCAGATAAATTCATAAAATATTGAGACTACTCTGAAAACAATAAATACGTGGATAAAAACAATTAAGTTTTAAATGCAATTATTTTGCCACCATAAAAGGGAGGCTAAAGGTATTTTTTGCATTGGTAATCCGAAGGAAATAAGTTCCACTTGCAAAATTTGAAAAATTATATAAAACAGAGGATCTATTTTTTAGGGCAACCGGTGTATGGTGTATACGGTTTATTATCTTGCCGCTTAAGTCAATTACATCAATCTCAATATTTTTTTCAAAAGTCTGAAAACTTATTGCGCCGAAATTCTTTACAGGATTAGGATAAATTGAAAGTTGAGCCACATTACTTTTAAATGTGGAAGCATTCAATATTTCGGCTGCTTTTCTAACCGGAATGGTTGAAACTAAATAAGGCGAAAGTCGGCTTCCCGGTATAGGCATTTCGGTTGTACCATCAGGCAGTTGCCAACCCACAGCCAGGTGATCGCCGCCGCCCCCCTGCTTGTGTAGCACTTCAACATAATATTGTTTACCCGCTTCCATGTAAACAGCCACTGACTTTTGTGAAGAATATTTATTCCACTCTCTGGGCATCGTCCAGCTATTGTTGTAGGCTCTCAAAATCTTGTTTAAAGGGTTGTTGTCATTACTTAAAAATAATTGTGCAGCGTCATCGCCGGCTACCCAAAATATATAGCTTCCGCTTTGCGGTGCACATAAATATCCTCTTATGCGTGAGCTATAATTATCTCCTTTATTAGATTGAGTTTCAAAAATTGGCAATTGCTCACTCAAGTCTGATTTGGATCCATAACCTGTGCCAATCACATCATTTCCAGTTACATTATTCCATTGTTCGCGTAATATAGTACCGGTAGCAAGGCATGAAATGCTTTGTGTATTGACTATTGCTGCGGAAGATTTTAAAAGTATAGCAGAAGTAAAAGCGCCTAGCGCAATGCTGCTTTTGAATTGCTTTTTATAAACGTCTATAAATTTATTATCCAAACTAAACTTTTTTGTTGCCTGAAGATTGTTATAAAAAAAACTGACTGAATCAAGCGGGTTTGTTCGTGTAGCCAATACTTCGGTCAGTTGAATATTATCTATATATACCGGAGTGTTTTGTTCAGCTATATCGATACCAATACTGGCATCTGTCTGCGTTTCAACGGGCACGAATAATAGAGAAACTTCTTTACGAGTAACCGATGTATTAATCAATTTTCTTACACTTATATCGTTGTACGGGGCCAGGCTTTTACGCAAATACAATTCCATTTGTTTGTTGTTATCAATCCCACGAACACTCATTTTTAATACATACGAATGCTGTGCTTTTATGGAACCAATACCTAAAATGACCGTTCCTTTAAAGGCAACGGGGGACACATGGTTGAAAGAAACTTTTAAGCTACCTCCATCAAGGGCTCCACTTGCCCAGGTGGTTGTTATATTATTGGCAGATGAATAAGCATATAAACCTCCAGCATTATTATCAAAATTTCCGTTGGAAAATTGATTAGTACCTACAAACCTTTTTATAGTAAAAGGCACTATAGATTTAGGTGAAATTCCGGAACCTGCATCTTTACCGGATAGGAGTCCCCAACCTTTCAGATCAACCTGTTCAGCAACATAATTTCCATTTATTTTTCTTAAAATATAAATACTACCATCTTCATTTATGGGCCTGCAATAAAAGTTGTTAGAAAAAGTACCGAACCCAGCCAGGCTGTTTTCCAATGTTTTAAATGCTGCAACAGCCTGGTTTTCTCTTAAAGAAAAAAAGATATTACCAGTTACAGTGTTGTTTACCACTTTACTCTTAGGAGCAATTTCATCGTGTTGCATAACAAACTGTATGTTGTTATTATATACGGTGTTCCTGGAGATAACTACGTTTCGTGCGTTGTGAATAAATATTCCATTTCCATTGCAATTGGCCACCGTATTCGAATCAATGATTACATCCGAGGCATTGTCATCAATGTAAATACCATTTGCGTAACCCTCTTGTATGGTGCTAGTGCCCATCCCTGCACCCTTGCCATTTAAAATAATGTTACCCTTTATTATTCTATTAATGAATGTCGGAGCGTTACTTGAGTTATTCCAGGTATAAATAGCGCCGCCATCGTCTTTAATAAATGCATAGTTCGATATAAAATTATTTTTAATGATAACATTGTTGCCGTTAAAAGACAGCGGTATGTAACCCGTGCTGTCAATTTCATTCAACTCAATTCGGTTATTATCCCCCGAAATTATGATTGCTTCGTACGAACCAGCATCTCCACCACCCATCCCCGAAATAGTGCCCGTATTGCGTATTTTATTATTAATGATTGAGGTTGAATTACAGGAGATACCGTTAAAAGCAATATTGTTAGTTTCCTCTATTCTGCAATTAAGTATGGAAATATTTGTTGTATTATCAGCCGTAATTGCATGACCACCGCTAAACAAAAATTCGCACCCTATCACTTGTAATTGCTTCACATTTTTAAGATAAAAAGCATTTTTATTGGAGCCTTCAAACCTGATGTTTTCAAACCTGATATTTGAAACATTTTCCAGGCGCACTAATTCATCAATAACAGCAACCTCTACATTTTGTAAAGATGCAAAACCATCTGAAGCCTTAATACCAATTTTCATTTCCTTTTTATCAAAATACCATTCTCCATCGAGGTCAAGTGTGGCAGGATGGTTTTGAATAAAATAACCATAACCGGCATCCGCGCTATAACCTGATTGAGAATGGTAGGTTATAGTGTTATCCTGATGGGAAGTAATAGAATTTCTATCTAAAACCCACCTGTTTTTTCTAATCACTATTTCGCCATAGTTATAATTTTTGCCTGCCAGTTTGCTATCAGTTATTGATGTGTTTGATAAAGCTGATTCAAAATAAAGAAAACCATTGTTTCCCGCATTGCTGTTTGGGTAGCGGCCCATTGCCAGTTGTTTTCCATTTATAAGCAAAAGATTAATAGCAGAAAGCTGGGAGGGAATCGCAGCTTCGTATACATTACTTTTAGCCAATTTAAAATCTTGCAACATTTTTAAACCGGTTATAACAGGGTTTAGGCCTTCTCCATAAGCACTAAAAACTAACGGAATCGATCCACCTCCTGCCCCATTCATTACAATAGAACCATAAAACTCATCGCCCCGTTTAAATGCAACTATGTCACCTGCGCTAAACTTTGAGAAAGATGCATTCAATTTTTCCAGTGATTTCCACGGAGTTGAAGGATTTTGTGCCAATTCGGAACTTCTGCTATCATCCCCGGTGCCAGTAGAAAAATAATAGGTAGTTGCATGCAGTTTTAAACTAAAAGCCAATGCGATAAAAAGAACTAATGTTTTCATAAAGTATTATTTAAAACGGTGAGGCGGCAAAAAATCGCATTTAGTTAAGAACCATCAATTGTAAATGTCTTTCCTGTAAAAAACATTAGTAGTAGTGGCTCTTTTGTATATGTAATTTTACTTTTAAACTAAAGCTGGGCATTAAAAAATGAAGTCACTATGATTTTATGGTTATTAGATAACGAAAAGTACGTGTTGCTATTATATCACTTAAATAAAAAAACCACCCACCCCGAAGGATGGATGGCTAAAAAAAATGAAAGGTAACTTATTTTGTTTTGCTTTCTTCTATTTCTTCGGCTTCTTTCAACGTAAACCTGATCCTGTTGTTTTCTTTATCGAGGTCGGCAATTAAAACATCCCCTTGTTTTACATTCATATTTAAAATTTCCTCTGCCAGCGGATCTTCCAGATATTTCTGAATAGACCGGTGTAAAGGCCTTGCACCAAATTGTACATCGTATCCTTTTTCCGCTATAAAATCTTTCGCCTCCGTGGTTAGCTCCAAGCTAAAACCAAGGGTTTCCAAGCGCTTCATGACGCCTTTCATTAAAATATTAATGATCTCAAAAATATGATCTTTGGTAAGAGAATTAAATATGACCACATCATCTATTCTATTCAAAAATTCGGGGGAGAATGTACGCTTCAGCGCTTTTTCTATCACCGCTTTATTGTTTTCGTCGACATTCTGCATACGATTGGCTGTGGCAAATCCTACACCATCGCCAAACTCTTTTAATTGGCGGGCGCCAATATTTGAGGTCATGATGATCAGCGTATTTTTAAAGTCAATCCTTCTGCCTAAACCGTCGGTTAGCTGTCCATCATCTAACACCTGCAGCAAAATGTTATAAATATCCGGATGGGCTTTCTCAATTTCATCCAGCAAAATTACGCTGTAAGGTTTACGACGAACTTTTTCGGTTAACTGTCCGCCCTCTTCGTAACCCACATAGCCCGGAGGCGCACCAACCAAACGGCTTACTGTGAACTTTTCCATGTATTCACTCATGTCTATCCGTATCAGTGCATCTTCGCTGTCGAACATATAACGGGCAAGCGCCCTGGCAAGTTCGGTTTTACCAACACCTGTCGGCCCCAGGAATATAAACGTTCCAATAGGCTTTCTTGGATCCTTTAAACCAACCCTGTTACGTTGTATAGCCTTGGTAACCTTTGAAATGGCTTCTGTCTGTCCCACTACCATTTCCTTCATATCGTCGCCCATGCGGCGCAACTTTTCGGTTTCAGCCTGCACCATCCGCTTTACCGGAATACCGGTCATCATACTCACCACTTCGGCAATTGCCTCTTCATCTATGGGGTAACGCTTGTTTTTACTTTCCTCCTCCCAGGCATTCTTTGCTTTTTCCAATGCTTCGCCCAGGCGTTTTTCTGTATCGCGCAGTGCGGCTGCCTCTTCAAAACGCTGGCTTTTTACAACTTTATTTTTTTCAACTTTAATATCTTCTATCTTCTTTTCCAGATCCAGAATATCCTGCGGTACATTAATGTTTTTAAGGTGCACCCTTGCACCTACTTCATCCAGTACATCAATGGCTTTGTCGGGCAATAAACGGTCGGTCATATACCGGTCGCTTAATTTAACGCAGGCATCAATGGCCTCTTCAGAATAAGATACACTGTGATAATCTTCGTATTTGCTCTGAATGTTGGTAAGAATCTGTATAGTTTCTTCCACAGTTGGGGGATCTACCATCACTTTTTGAAAACGGCGGTCTAATGCACCATCCTTTTCAATATACATTCTGTATTCATCCAGGGTTGATGCGCCAATGCATTGCAGTTCGCCCCTGGCAAGCGCCGGTTTAAAAATATTGCTGGCATCCAGAGATCCACTGGCTCCGCCGGCTCCCACTATGGTATGAATTTCATCAATAAACAAAATCACATCGCGGTTTTTCTCCAACTCATTCATAATGGCCTTCATCCGCTCCTCAAACTGGCCACGGTATTTTGTTCCTGCAACCAATGCGGCAAGATCAAGGCTAATCACTCTTTTATCAAATAATACCCGGCTAACCTTACGTTGAACAATACGAAGTGCAAGACCTTCAACAATAGCTGTTTTACCCACACCCGGCTCACCAATCAAAATTGGATTGTTCTTTTTACGACGGCTCAATATCTGGCTCACACGCTCAATTTCCTTTTCGCGGCCAACTATCGGATCAAGCGAGCCGCTTTCCGCCAGTTTGGTAATGTCGCGTCCAAAATTGTCGAGTACCGGAGTTTTGCTTTTTGTATTGGTTTGTTGTTTTGCCCTTTGTTGCTGAGAATAACTTCTTTTGTCGTCATCAAAGTCATCGTCGTTGTCTTCAGTGTATTCACTGCGGGGTTCATTGCTTCGAACCATACCAAGTTCATTTCTGAAAATATCATAATCAACATCAAACTGATTTAAAATTTGGGTCGCGATATTTTCTTTATTTTTTAAAATAGACAACATCAGGTGCTCGGTTTCCACAAGCGGGCTTTTTAAAGCCTTTGCTTCCAGAACGGTAACCCTTATCACCTTTTCTGCCTGTTTGGTTAATGGCAAACTGTTGATGTTTGCGATGTTCTTTCCTGTCTTATCTTTTACCGCCAGCTCAACCTCCTTTCGTAATTCATACAGGTCAACATTTAAAGTTTTTAAAATGCGGATGGCTGTATTCTCACCTTCTCTGATTAAACCGAGCAGTAGATGTTCGGTGCCAATAAAATCATTACCCAACCTTAGTGCCTCCTCTCTGCTGAACGATATGATTTCTTTTACCTGGGCTGAAAAATTATTATCCATATAATTTTAATTACGTTGATACAATAATAACGAATATTTTTGAAGCTTAATAAGTGGCATTATGCACACATGTTAATCTAATTATAAACACTTTATGCAGGTCAAAATTGATACCAAAGAGAAATTTCATGTTATAACGCTGATTGAGCCAAATCTCTCTGCCAATTTAGCAGCAGAACTTACTTCAATAACTACGAAATTTTTAAACCAGGAGATTAAAAATGTTATTTTAAAACTTCCCGGTGTGGTTTCTATTGAAGACCTGGCCGCCGAGGAACTAACACGTTTGCAACAAAAGTTCTATGAAAATAATGCATCTTTTGTTATTTGCGAAATCGAATCCTCCGTTGAAACAATTTTTGAAAAACTTGAGCTTTTAGAATTACTGAATATAACACCAACCGAAAGCGAAGCCTGGGATATTGTTCAGTTTGAAGAAATAGAACGGGAACTTTTGGACGGAGACGATGGTGTTTTTCCGGCGAAGAACGACTAAAAACATCCCGGCCTATTAACGGTCATTTTCTTATGGCTGATTAAATTCCTGCTATTTTTTGAAATTCTTTTGATATTATTCCTCAATTTTCCTGGATTTTGGACATTATGTTTGTTCCTTTTTTAGCACTGGCAAAGCAGAAAACATCCCAATTAAACCATATTCATTTTGCTATCAGCTAAAATTTCCACAACTAGAAGAACGAATAAATTTGGCAAAGGTTGTGCTGGAAGCCGGTAATAAACTGTTATTTTTAAAACGGATCGGCGTATAACCAATTCTAAATTTAATTCTGCAAAAAAAACAATAACCAAAGGCTAAATCGACTTATTTATGAGCAATAATTTATTTCCCTCTACTATTGAAGCACGTTTGGTTGACATAAGGAACAAAGACATTTTTCCAGCCAGAATTTCCTATAAAGATGAAAGGATACTATCAGTTGAAAAATTGGAAGACGCGCCGGACAATCTGCCATATCTCTTACCCGGTTTTATAGACAGCCATGTGCATATTGAAAGCAGCATGCTTACCCCGGCCGAATTTGCCCGGTTAGCCGTGGTGCATGGCACGGTTGCAACCGTAAGCGATCCGCACGAAATTGCCAATGTTTGTGGTATGGAAGGCGTTGAATTTATGATTGAGAATGGCAACACCGTCCCCTTTAAATTTAATTTTGGCGCTCCCAGCTGTGTACCCGCAACTACGTTTGAGACCGCAGGCGCTTCGCTTAATGCCGATGAAGTTAAACAACTACTGGCCCGTAACGATATCAGGTATTTAAGCGAGATGATGAATTTTCCCGGAGTGCTGCAGGAGGATGGAGAGGTGATGGAAAAATTAAAGGCCGCGCATCAATTAAATAAACCTGTTGACGGACATGCACCAGGGCTTCGTGGTGCAAAAGCTAAACAATATATTGATGCAGGTATTAGTACCGACCACGAGTGCTTTACCGCCGATGAAGCGCTGGAGAAATTGCAATTTGGCATGAAGATAATTATCAGGGAAGGCAGCGCCGCCAAAAATTTTGACGCACTGGTTCATCTTTTAAACGATCATGCCGATAATATGATGTTTTGCAGCGACGACAAACACCCCGACAGTTTGGTGGCGGGGCATATTGACCGTTTATGTGCCCGTGCCGTTGCAGCAGGTGTTGACGTGTTCAACATATTGAAAGCCGCGTGTATCAACCCGGTTGAGCACTACCGCTTAGATGTTGGATTATTGCAGCCCGGCGACCCGGCCGATTTTATAGTAGTAGAAGATCTTCAACAATTTAAGGTGTTGCAAACTTATATAAACGGGCAGTTGGTGGCCGGGAACGGGGCCACCAAAATTGAATCCGTTGCCTGCAAACCGATTAATCATTTTGACTGCGCACCAAAAACTGCGAAGGAATTTGCCGCCCACGCCCTGATTGACTACCACAATGAAATGTTGGAAGTGATTGTTGCGCTGGACGGACAACTAATTACAGACCGTTTATTATTTTCGGCATCTGCGCTTCGCGACGACGATGACTTGTTGCAACCCAACACTACCGATGATATTTTGAAAATTGTTGTCGTTAACCGTTACCAGCATTCAGTACCTGCAGTTGCATGGATCAAAAATTTTGGCCTGAAGGAAGGCGCCATTGCCTCGTCGGTAGCACACGACAGCCACAATATTATATCCGTTGGTGTGGATGACGAAAGCATTTGCAAGGCGGTGAACATGGTGATCTGGCAAAAGGGCGGTATAAGCTGCATGAGCAAATCGGAACAAAAAATACTAAGCCTGCCTGTAGCCGGCCTGATGAGTGCCGAAGACGGTTACCTGGTGGCAAAGGGTTATACAGAAATTGATGCTATGGCAAAGCAATTGGGATCAACCCTCAGTGCCCCATTTATGACCTTGTCGTTTATGGCCTTGCTGGTAATACCGCATTTAAAACTGAGCGACAAAGGCCTTTTTAACGGCGATACTTTTTCGTTTACTGACAATGACCATTGATCGATGGATTGCTTTTTTAGTTAAGATTTTCAGTTAAATGAAATCTTACAGCATTAATAGTGTGGAGGATTTGTCAGGCCTCCTGGCCAATCCAAATGGCGCCATTGATGCTGTGGGTTTCACCTTTGTGGCCAATGATTTGTAGAAGCCCCCAAAGATTTCTAGCGATAGTGACCTTGTAACATCTTCCAAATAAAACCTGTCAACGGCTATTGTTCGGGGAGAGGGCTGCCGGGTTCCAATAGGAATTATACAATGCTTACCAAGGAGACTCCAATCAGCAAAATCCTGATTCCCATGATGAATGTTAAAATAAAACTTACAATAATTTTCGAGGTATGATTATGCCAGCTTGCAACTAAGTATCCAAAGCTATACATTTGAAGAAGGCAATAATGCCCGAATCGCTTATGAATGAGCTTGTTTTAAACTTGATTAATACCTGCCTTGAAACAAAAAATTCTTACCTCGATTTGGGCCGTTGCGGTCTTGGTGATAAAGACTTTGTGGAAGGCAGTGAATTGGATATTGCTTTGAAAAAGTGTACCAACCTGGAGAAGCTGGTGCTTAGCAATGAGTGGAGGGAATGGGATGAAGCGAAAAAGCAATTTAAGGAGAAAAAAAGTGTCAATACCGGCCCGGATAATTTTTTTTCTACCCTCCCGCCCGCCCTGGTAATCTTAAAAGACCTTACTACCCTTTTTTTCAGCGGCACCTTAAATGATCGATGGGGTTTGTCGGCTGATGATGCAGCGGTGATCGCTCAACTCAATCACCTCACTAACCTCGATATCGGCGGCAACAATATTTCGGAAACAGGTGCCCAGGCGATCGCTCAACTCACTAACCTCACTAACCTCGATATCAGTTTCAACAATATTTCGGAAACAGGTGCCCGGGCGATCGCTCAACTCAATCACCTCACTAACCTCGATATCAGTTTCAACAATATTTCGGATACAGGAGCCCAGGCGATCGCTCAACTCACTAACCTCACTAAACTCGATATCAGTGACAACAAGATTTCGGATACAGGAGCCCAGGCGATCGCTCAACTCACTCACCTCACTTACCTAAATATCGGTTTCAACAATATTTCGGATACAGGTGCCCAGGCGATCGCTCAACTCACTAACCTCACTAACCTCAATATCAGATACAACAAGATTTCGGATACAGGTGCCCAGGCGATCGCTCAACTCACTAACCTCACTAACCTCTATATCAGCGGCAACAATATTTCGGATACAGGTGCCCGGGCGATCGCTCAACTCTCTAACCTCACTAACCTCTATATCAGAGGCAACAATATTTCGGATACAGGTGCCCTGGCGATCGCTCAACTCAATCACCTCTCTAACCTCGATATCAGTGTCAACAATATTTCGGATACAG
>JBBRCW010000042.1:0-27327 GCA_038204535.1 Chitinophagales bacterium
TCAATCCCGATAGATAATTCCTTTGCTTTTTGAGATAAAAAAGCATGCTAAAATTTGTTTTCATGATTTGATCATTAAAGGTGAAACAAAAGTAGCATTGCAGTGTAGGCCAAGCAAGATGTTCATATGCTGAACATCTTGTTTTACAATGTATTGAAGCAATTCTGGTGAGTTAAAAATTGATCTCCACTGACTCACCGAATCACTCACCAGTTTTTTGTCATTCTATGAAAGATTTGGTGTCCTTCTAAAATGCAAAAAGCCCGCAAACATTGAATTTGCAGGCTTTTGACTGAATTTGATATTGTAATCGGCGGAGAGTTAGGGATTCGAACCCCAGGAGGTGTAACCCTCAACAGTTTTCAAGACTGCCGCAATCGACCGCTCTGCCAACTCTCCGGCGCAAATGTACTAGTTGAGTTAGTTCTACCAAAAAAACTTTCAATTTTAATGCTGCAGAAGTAATTGTCAGCCGGAATATCCTTTTTAAAGCCCTCATTTACAGCACATAAAAAAGCCATCAACGATAAATATTTACCATTGATGGCTCATAAAAATTAAAAAGCGGTTACAGTTCTTTTATCTCAATATTCCGGTACCAGACTTTATCGCCATGAAATTGTAGGGCGATCTTTCCTTTCTTGTAAGTTCCAAAACCCGGCATGGATTTAAATTTGCTTTTTGCTACCATGGCGCGCCAGTTGTCATCCCAAAGCGTGGTGCTTACGGAGTGTTCTCCGTTCAGGTAAAGGTCCAGTTTGCCATCTTTACTTTTAATTTCCACCTGGTTCCATTCGCCTACTGGTTTTACGGTTTCTTTCGACACCGTTATCAGGTCGTACAGATCGCCTGCGCGGTGTTTTATGATTTTGGCATCGGCATGTCCGTTATTATCCAAAACCTGCATTTCTAAACCGGTCTCGTAAGTCTGCTTATATTTTGCAGGATCTTCGTGAATAAAGAAAATAATGCCGCTGTTTCCTTTGGGCGAAATTTTCCATTCTAATTTTAAATCAAAATCTCCGTATTCGTTGTTGGTTACCAGGTCGCCGTGGCTTCCACCTTTAGCGCTTTCATCAATAGTTAAGGCGCCATCATTTACAGTCCAAAGACTTCCGGCATCCTGCATGCCGAATTGATGCCAACCATTGGTGGTCTTTCCGTCAAAAAGTTTGGTCCACCCTTTTTTTGATGAATTATTCATGGCATTATCTTCTGTTGTTGAGTTAACTTTTGAAGATTTACAACCAAACACAAGGGCTGCAATAATAGGTAAGGCGATTAATCGTTTCATATTTTTATTCTGCTTTTACTGACATTACATAGGCCACCATTTTCTTGGCATCTTCTTCGGTTAAATTTGGATGAGGGGGCATAGGAATCGCTCCCCAGTTACCCGAACCGCCTTTCATGATCTTGTGCGCAAGGGAATCCCGGCCGGTCTGGTCGGTCGCATACTTTGCAGCAACGGCGGCATAAGCAGGGCCAGTTGCCACTTCGTTAAGCTTATGGCAGGTAAGGCAATCGCTCTTGCCAATAAGTTCCAATCCTTCATTAATCATAGGATCAGGTAGCTCCGCAACAGGTTCCGCTGCAACGGTATCCTTATTAGCTTCGGTTTCTGAGCCGCCGCCGCATCCGGTAAATAACACGCCCGACATCAGTATAGCAGCTGATGACATTAAAACAATTACTTTTTTCATTTTCTTGTTTTTTATATTATAATTCAAATTAAATTGATTTATTGTAAACCCAGCACTTTCCGGTTAAATTCTTTATCGCTGCCCGCACCGGCAAAATCGTCAAATGCCTTTTCCGTTACCCGGATAATATGATCCGCGATAAATTCAGCACCCTCTTTTGCACCATCTTCAGGGTGTTTCAAACAACATTCCCATTCTAAAACTGCCCATCCTGCGTAATCGTAAGCAGTCAGTTTGCTGAAAATGCTTTTAAAGTCAACCTGCCCATCGCCCAGCGACCGGAACCTGCCTGCTCTTTTTATCCAGCTTTGATATCCGCCATAAACGCCTTGTTTTCCTGTTGGGTTAAACTCGGCATCTTTTACATGAAAGGCCCTGATGCGTTCGTGGTAATAATCAATATAGGTGAGGTAATCCAGGCATTGCAGCACAAAATGAGATGGATCGTACAACAGGCAAGCCCTGGCGTGGTTGTTCACTTTTTCCAAAAACATTTCATAGGTTTCTCCATCGTGCAAATCTTCACCAGGGTGTATTTCATAACAAAGGTCCACCCCGCATTCTTCATATACATCTAATATAGGCAGCCATCTTTTAGCCAGTTCGGCAAATCCTTCATCAACCAAACCTTCGGGCCGCTGCGGCCACGGATACAAAGTTGGCCATAATAAGGCCCCGCTAAAAGTTGGGCTTGCAGTTAATCCAAGGTTTTGCGATGCTTTGGCTGCATATTTTAATTGCTGTACCGCCCATTCAGTTCGGGCAGCAGGGTTATTTTTAACCGCATCGGGTGCAAAAGCATCAAAAAGCAGGTCGTAGGCGGGATGTGTGGCTACCAGTTGTCCCTGCAAATGGGTGGAAAGTTCAGAGATCTTAAGGCCGCAGTCATTCACCAATCCTTTTATTTCATCGGCATAGGTTTTGCTTTCGGCGGCCTTTTGCAGGTCAATACACCGGGCATCCCATGCGGGAATTTGAACTGCCGCATAACCCAGGCCTTTGGCCCATTGACAAATACTTTTCAAATCGTTGAAAGGGGCAGTGTCGCCTAAAAATTGTGCTAAAAAAATTCCGGGTCCTTTTATTGTTTTCATATGTGCAAAGAGTGTTTTTTTGTTTTTCAATCAAATATTTCTTCCAAATGATGATCTCAGAATAAGCTTATGTTATATAAGAATCTGAAATTTTGAACCGCTAATGTAAACAAAGCAATCAGCTTCAATTTAAAAACCTGATGATTAAGTAAAGCTCACCTTTCTTCTATCTTTCAATAATCAAAACCTAACCATTTTCATTTATATATCAGAGATTTAAAATGGATTTGATTGGTAGGGATAAAAGTAATGGTAAAGCGGTAAACATTGAAAAAATTTCTACTTCATCTAATATATTCTGGTTAAGTTCAACGGGTAATTCAATGAAGCAAAAACTTTTTTGTTAAACAGATTAACGCAAAAACCAAAGAAGTGTAAATTAAAAAACTAATTTCATAAAATATTTACACACCAGTTTTGTTGTTTTAAAAATAGTTACTTTTAAGCCTTGCTTATTTAATCTTTTGTCTTGCTTTAATGAAATTCAGCACCCGTCTACAGCTTTCCTTCATGATGTTTATGAACTTCTTTGTTTGGGGGGCATGGTTTGTTACTATGGGTACGTTTTTAAAATCCATTCCGGCTGTAACAGATATACAGGTTGGCCTGGCTTACGGAACGCAATCATTGGGGGCCATTATAGCTCCATTTGTTATTGGCCTGATTGCAGACAAGTATTTTTCGGCTCAAAAGATCCTGGGATTATTGCATTTAGCTGGTGCGGCCATCTTGTTCTATATTTCTTCTGTCGATGGTTTCTCGTCTTTTTATCCCGCCATTTTTATTTACATGGTTATTTATATGCCAACACTCGCTTTGGTAAACGCTATTTCGTTTAAGCAGATGAGCAATCCCGAAAAGGAGTTTTCGTATGTACGTTTATGGGGCACTATAGGCTGGATTGCGGCGGGGCTGATCATTGGCTGGATGGCCTGGGAGCAGAACAATGGCCTGGCCAACACCTTTAAACTTGCCGCGGCCGTTTCGCTGGTTTTGGGATTTTTTAGTTTTACTTTACCCGATACACCACCTCCGCGCAAAGGCACTAAAACTACGTTCGGCGAAATTGTTGGATTGGAAGCCATCGGCCTTTTAAAAGATCGCAATTTCCTGATATTCTTTTTATCATCGCTACTCATTTGTATTCCGCTGGCATTCTATTACCAGGAGACCAATATTTTTCTGAATGAATTAAAACTGGAAGGCGCCGCAGGAAAAATGGCGTTTGGTCAAATGTCGGAAGCGGTCTTTTTATTCTTGATGCCTCTTTTCTTTTTGAGGCTGGGCGTAAAAAAAATGTTGCTGATAGGTATGGGCGCCTGGGTAATCCGTTACCTTTTATTTGCCTATGGCGATGCCGGCCCAGGCGTTTGGATGTTATATTCCGGTATAATACTTCATGGCATTTGTTACGATTTCTTTTTTGTAACCGGCCAGATCTATACCGATGAAAGGGCAGGAGAACGTATCCGTTCATCGGCGCAGGGTATGATCACATTGGCCACCTATGGCGTTGGAATGCTGATAGGGTTTTGGATCGCCGGTTTAGTGGCTGAAAAATATACGGTGGCAGGCGGCCATAACTGGACGGCCATATGGGTTGTTCCGGCCGCTATTTCAGCAGGTGTGTTTTTGGTGTTTGCGCTGTTTTTTAAAGACACGCGAAAACAGGCGTTAAAAGATGTGCAGACCAGCTTTGATGGGCAGGCAACCCCAATAATTTAAACATGTTTAAAACTTAATGCAATTAATGGAACAAACCTCTTCGCGCCGAAAGGCAATTAAAAATCTTGTATTAACCGGCTCGGCGTTGTTGGCCGCTCAAACTGTATCTATGGCAAATGGAACTCAACACCAGGCGAAAGGCCCGCTCAAAGGTAATATCAATCATTCTGTGTGTCGCTGGACATACTCGTTTTTGCCATTGGAAGACTTGTGTAAAACCGTTAAGAATATTGGCTTTTCGGCCATTGACCTGGCAGGCCCGGCCGACTGGCCGATGCTTAAAAAGTATGGCATCGATTCTTCTATGTGCAACGGTGCCGAAATAAGTTTGACCGAAGGATGGAACGACAAAAAATATCATCCCGAATTAATTAAAAAATATACCAAACACATTGACCTGGTTGCGGATGCAGGGTATAAAAACCTGATTTGTTTTAGCGGAAACCGAAGAGGTATGGATGATGCGGCCGGTTTAAAAACCTGTGCTGAAGGATTGAAACAGATTTTACCGCATGCGCAAAAAAGGGGAGTGGTAATTATAATGGAGTTGCTAAACAGTAAGATCGACCACATAGATTATATGTGCGACCATTCGGCCTGGGGCGTTGAATTATGTAAAACGATCGGGTCTGAAAATTTTAAATTATTATACGACATCTATCACATGCAGATAGATGAAGGCGACGTGATAAGGACGATACAAAACAATCATGCGTATTTTGCACATTACCATACAGGCGGTGTGCCCGGAAGGCATGAAATTGATACAACACAGGAGCTGTACTATCCGGCAATCATGCAAGCCATTGTAAATGTGGGATTTAAAGGATATGTAGCCCAGGAATTTATACCGATAGCGCCCGATAAAATTGCATCGCTTGAAAAAGCGGTCAGGTTATGCGATGTTTAATGAAAAAGATTAATTTTCAGCTAAAATTCAGAACGATTGCTATCATTCATTGAATAGCATTAGCTTAGTCGCCTGGAATAAATTGGCACCTGTGTTAGTGACAAGAACATCAATAAATATCTCAGAATAAAAATAAAACGATTCGGCATTTTCATATTTTAATTTTAAAAACGATTACTAAATGGCCACGAATACCTACGACGCGATTGTTATAGGCTCCGGAATAAGCGGAGGCTGGGCAGCAAAAGAACTTACTGAAAAAGGGTTAAAAACCATTATGCTCGAAAGGGGAAAAGATATTGAGCATATAAAGGGTTACGTAAACGCAACCAAAGGGTCGTGGGAGTTTCCGCACCGTGGCGGCCGCACCCAGCAAATGATAAAAGAATACCCGGTATTGAGCAGGGATTATCCCCTGAACGAAATGAATCTTGATTACTGGGCCAACGAAATTGAAAATCCATATACAGAAGTAAAACGCTTCGATTGGTTCAGGGGTTACCACGTAGGTGGCCGCTCGTTAATGTGGGGCCGCCAAAGTTACCGCTTTAGCGAAATGGATTTTGAAGCCAATTTAAAAGAAGGCATTGCAATTGACTGGCCCATTCGTTACAAAGATGTGGCGCCCTGGTACAGCTATGCCGAAAAGTTTGCAGGCATTAGCGGATCGAAAGAGGGGTTACCGCAATTGCCCGATGGCGACTACCAGCCGGTTATGGAAATGAATTGTGTTGAAAAGGACGTTGCCGCAAAGGTTAAAGAACATTTTAAAGACAGCCGCCGCTTTATCATGGGCCGCGTTGCCAATATTACCCAGCCCCTGCAAGAACGTACCAATTGTCAATATAGAAATAAATGCTGGCTTGGATGCCCCTTTGGCGCTTATTTTAGCACACAATCATCAACCTTACCTGCGGCCGTTAAAACGGGCAATCTTACGCTGAGGCCTTTTTCTATTGTAAAAGAAATTTTATACGATAAGAATACAAAGAAGGCCACTGGTGTAAGAATTGTGGATGCAACGGATAATAAGACTTACGATTATTTTGCCAAGATCATTTTTGTGAATGCCTCGGCGTTAAACTCTGCCTGGATATTAATGAACTCTGCTACCGATGTATGGCCCGATGGCCTTGGCAGCAGCAGCGGCGAATTGGGCCATAATGTTATGGACCATCATTTTAGAGCAGGCGCCACCGGCGAAGCCGTAGGATACGACGATAAATATTATTTTGGGAAAAGGCCCAACGGAATTTATGTACCGAGGTTCAGAAACCTGAATGGTGAAAAACGCGACTATTTGCGCGGTTTTGGATACCAGGGTGCGGCAAGCCGCCAGGGATGGGAGAGAGAAGTGGCTGAAATGAATATTGGCGGTGATTATAAAGATGCATTGAGCGAGCCCGGACCATGGAGATTTGGCCTTACGGGCTTTGGGGAAACATTGCCAGACCATGAAAATAAAATCACCCTCGACAAAACAAAAACAGACAAGTGGGGGCTGCCGGTGCTTTCTATGGACGTTGAATTTAAAGACAACGAATTGAAAATGCGGCCCGATATGATGAATGACGCCAAAGAAATGCTGGAAGCCGGCGGATTAATAAATGTAAAGACATACGATGCCGGATCATTTCCTGGCATGGGTATACACGAAATGGGAACCGCACGTATGGGCGCTGACGCCCGAACTTCGGTGGTCAATAAATACAACCAGGTATGGGATGCAATGAATGTATTTATAACCGACGGTTCGTTCATGACCTCTGCCTCGTGTGTAAATCCTTCGCTTACCTACATGGCTATGACGGCCCGTGCGGTTGATTATGCGGTAAACGAAATGAAAAAGCAAAATTTATAATTTTTAATGATGACAAAAACATTGCTTGTTTATGAATAACTCAAATGTAAAAATGCCTTTAGAGGATACATCGCGAAGAAGTTTTATAAAAAATACCGCGCTAACAGCAGCCGGTTTTATGATTGTACCAAGACATGTGCTCGGCAGGGGATTTGTTGCCCCGAGTGACCGTCTTGTTGTGGCAGGTATAGGGGTAGGAGGAAAAGGGCAAAGTGATATCGCCATGTTTGCAAAAAGCGGTAAAGCCGACATTGCTTTTTTATGCGATGTAGATGACAAAAGGGCCGCTACAACAGTGGCTAATTTTCCCAAAGCCAAATATTATAAAGACTGGCGGCAAATGCTGGACAAAGAGTCCAAAAATTTTGATGCCGTTTCTGTTTCTACCCCCGACCATAATCATGCAGCGCCCACCTTGGCGGCCATGCAATTGGGCAAACACGTTTATGTGCAAAAGCCCCTTACACACGATGTGTACGAGGCAAGGGTGTTAACTGATGCAGCAAAAAAATATAAAGTGGTTACTCAAATGGGTAACCAGGGCGCCTCTGGCGATGGCGTTCGGCAACTGCGCGAATGGTACAATGCCGGTATTATCGGCGATGTGCATACGGTGCATGTGTGGACCGACAGGCCGGTTTGGCCGCAAGGCATTCCCTGGCCCGACCAGGCTGCACCTATACCAAAAGAATTGGATTGGGACCTTTGGCTGGGTACGGCTCCAAAAAAGAATTACGTGGAAAAACTGGTGCCGTTTAACTGGCGCGGCTGGTGGGATTATGGTACCGGCGCCCTCGGCGATATGGGCTGTCACCTGATTGAACCTGCTTTCAGGGTTTTGGACCTGGCATACATTACCGATGTGCAGGCCAGTGCGGGCAGTGTTTATGTTGATGAATTTAAGCGTGGCTATTTTCCTGAAAGCTGCCCGCCATCCAGCCATGTAATAATGAACTTTCCTAAAACACCCAAAACCAATGGCCCGGTAAATTTGCATTGGTACGATGGAGGCATACAACCTGAGCGCCCGTCTGAATTAGGTCCAAATGAAGTTTTTGGCGATGGCGGCAATGGTGCGCTCTTTATTGGTACAAAAGGCAAGATGATGTGCAGCACCTATGGTGCAAACCCCAGGTTATTGCCAACATCCCGCACCAGCCAGGTTAGCGTGCCGCAAACCATAGCAAGGGTTCCCGATGGAGCCAATGGCCACTATGCGCAATGGGTTGAGGGCTGCATTGCCGGTTATGGAAAAAAGGAATTGAGCTCGCCGTTTGAAATTGCAGGCCCTTTAACCGAAGCGCTTTTAATGGCAAACCTTGCACTTAGGGCACAGGATCTTCGCAGGCCAAAAGCCAGCGGTAATGGTTTTGATTATCCCGGCCGTAACATAGCGTTGTTGTGGGATGAGAAGAACATGAGAGTCACCAATCTCGACGACGTAAACCAGTTTGTAAAACGCACCTATCGCGATGGTTTTAAAGTGGGTCCGCTGGGATAATTACATTGTTCTAAACATCAGAAGTTGTTTAATTTTTTAATTTTTAATTTTTAATACATGAACCGTAGAGAAGCTGTACAAAGCATTGCCCTTCTTTTAGGTGGAACCGTTGTTGGCAGTTCTGCTTTTTTGTCTGGTTGCAAAACCAACACAGGCACCGAACGGGTTTTTTCTGAAAATGATATCGCGTATTTGAACGAAATTGCCGATACCATTTTACCGGCAACTTCTACGCCGGGCGCAAAAGCCGCCAATGTTGGCCAGTTTATGACCGTAATGGTGAACGACAGCTACGATGAAGACCATCAAAAGGTATTTTTTGAGGGAATGAAAAAATTGGACGACGAATCGAATAAGGCTTATAGTGCCGATTTTATGAAGCTGGATGCACCAAAAAAGCACGAACTGCTGGTAAAGCTGGATGCGGAGCAAAAAGCCTATAGCAAAGACAAAAAGAAAGAAGATCCGGCCCACTATTTCAGGCTGATGAAAGAGTTAACCTTACTGGGCTACTTTACTTCAGAGATCGGCGCAACCAAAGCCAGGCGCTATATGGAAACTCCGGGTAAATACGATGGCTGTATCCCGTATGCAAAGGGCGATAAAGCCTGGGCTTAACTAACCAATCTAATTCTTGTAAATGGCTAATAATAGAAGAAGCTTTTTAAAGTTAACCGCTGCCCTGGGTGGCGGGTTGCTTTTAAACCAGGTTTCAGCATATGATGCTGCCGCGAATTTCGGTAAAAAGAAAATACAATTTGGCTTACAGCTTTACACGTTGCGAGACGATATGGCTAAAGATGCCAGGGGCACTTTGAAAAAGGTAGCAGATTTTGGCTACAAACAAATTGAAAGTTTTGATGGTCCCAAAGGCATGTTTTTCGGAATGAGCAACAAAGAGTTTAAGCGTTATATGGATGAGCTGGGCATGACTATCATTTCGAGCCATTGCAACATATACCAGGATTTTGAACGCAAGGCAGACGAGGCTTCGGCCATCGGTATGAAATACCTGATCTGTCCCAACTATGGCGCACAAAAATCAATAGATGGTTTTAAGAAGGCTGCCGAAGTATTTAACGATCGCGGCGACATTTGTAAAAAAGCCGGGCTGCGTTTCGCTTATCACAACCACGAGTATTCGTTTAAAATGCTGGATGGCCAAATGCCGCAGGATGTAATGATGCAGAATACCAATAAAGATACCGTGGATTATGAAATGGATATTTATTGGGTAGTTACTGCCGGTGAGGATCCGATGGAATGGATCCGAAAGTATCCTGACCGTTTCAAACTGTTTCATATGAAGGATCGCAAGAAAGATGCGGCGCCTGAAACCAGGGCGGCATTTACTACTTTGGGCACCGGAAAGATCGACTTACTTTCTGTGGCTAAACTCGCAATGAAAAATGGCAAGCCGTACTTTTTTGTAGAACAGGACCAGGCCGATATTCCAGCTATTGACGCGGCGCAGCAGAATGCCGAATATCTTAAAAATACGATCATGCCTAAACTGTAAGCAAGGGCGTTATGGTTTTTCAAAAGGGATAAAAAGCGGAAAGTCTTTTTATCCCTTTTTTGTTTGTGAAGGAACCTTATTTTTGAAAGGTTAGGTTACGAGCAATGCCTTTTGATTGTTTTTAAACAGAAGAATTTGGAACCGGCTTTAGCCAGCGAAACCTGGCTAATATGATTAAGTTATTTGAATATTTTGAGCATGAATACATTTTGCAGACGCTGTCTGCAAAGTTGAGGAGGTGATTCTTCGAAACATGTACGTCAAAAGCCAGTAGTAAATTTGTTTATTGCAAATAAAGCCGTTTTTTGCTCAAATTTTATATGAGGATTGAAAATCATATAAATTAGAGAAATGAGCTGATTACCTTAGCCATTAAAACTGACATCAATTACATGGCCAAAACTAAAAATACCAATGCTAAGGCAGATATAGACTTTGAACAGGAACTTTGGAATGTAGCCAACGAGTTAAGGGGGGCAGTTGCAGAAAATCAATACAAAGATTATGTATTGTCGCTTTTATTTGTAAAGCATATTTCAGAAAGGTATGATATTAGGAAAGCGGAGATAACAGAGGGGTTTAATAATCCGGTTTCAGATTATTACGCACCCACCGAAGCGGTGCAGCTAATGTTGTTAGAAGACCCGCTGGAGTATCAGGTTAAAAACGTGTACAAACTACCAGAAGAAGCTACCTGGAAATACTTGCGCAACAATGCAGAGCAGGACGATATAAAAGTGAAGGTGGACAAGGCTTTTGTGTTAATTGATGAAATACTGTCGCAGCGAAACCCCGATTATAAAGGTGTGCTTGAACCGATTTTTGTAAAGAGCCAGTTGTCACCTGTACAGGTAACCGGCCTGATCAACATGTTTTCGAGCGATAAATTTTCCGAAGCCGCCATCCCCGAAAGCGATATTTACGGAAGGGTGTTTGAATATTATATTGGCAAGTTTGCTATGGCCGAGGGCAGCGGTGCCGGGCAGTTCTTTACTCCGGGCAGTGTTGTACGGCTTTTGGTTGAAATGCTTGAACCAAACAAAGGCCGCATTATGGACCTTGCCTGTGGCAGCGGGGGTATGTTTGTACAGAGTTTAAAGTTTTTGAAAGACCATGGAGGCGATAAGGCTGACATTTCTATTTACGGGCAAGAACGCTACGAAGGCACCTTACGCCTATGCAAAATGAACCTGCTGCTGCGAAACCTTTCGTTTGATTTAAAACTGGGCGATAGTTTACTGGTAGATAAATTCCCGAACCTGAAGGCAGATTATGCCCTCATGAACCCGCCTTTCAATATATCTAACTGGCACCCTGAGCAATTGCCCGATAACGACCCGCGCTTGTTTGGCGCCAAAGAAACCTTTACAACTGCCGGCAATGCCAACTACATGTGGTTTCAAACGCTTTGGCACCACCTGAGCGAAAGAGGAACTGCCGGTGTAGTAATGGCAAACGGTGCTATGACCACGGGAAGTGCAGGGGAGAAAAACGTAAGGGAACACATGATTAACAACGGTATGGTGGATTGTATTGTGCAAATGCCCGATAAACTCTTCCTCACCACCGGCATACCTGCGTGTTTGTTTATCTTAAGTAAAAACCGCGATGGTAAGGACGGCGAACACCGTGAACGCAAAAAGGAAATTTTATTTATAGATGCACGCAAGCTTGGCTACATAGTAAACAGAAGGTTGCGGGTATTTGAAGAAGGCGACTTGCAAAAAATTACCGATGCCTATCATCAGTGGCGCAACCTCCCTGTCATCCCGACGAAGGAAGGATCTGAACCCTACCAGGACGTAGAAGGCTTTTGCAAATCTGCTTCGCTCGATGAAGTAGCCGTCAACAATCATGGGCTTTCTCCCGGCCGCTACGTTGGCACCGAAGCCGGGGAAGATGACGGTGTATCGTTTGAAGAAAAGATGCAGAAACTAACGGCTGAACTGATGGAGCAGTTTGTTGAAAGTGGCAGACTGGAAAACGAGATAAAAGAGAACTTAAAAAGCATAGGATTTTAAAAAAGTTGTAACAGTAGTACAAAACAAAAACATAAAATTTTGTTTTTATTACCCTTTTTCGGTAACAAAACGCATATTTGCATGAATATAGAATTTCGAACCAATAAGTTAAAAAAGCAGCTATCCATACCGGCCGAAATTAAAAAAGCTTTTGGTACAAACGCCAAAAAGGTGACTCAACGAATGGATGATATGCAGGCTGCTTCTAATTTAGAAATTCTATGCAAAATTTCGGCGGCAAATTGTCACCCCTTAACGGGCGATAGAAACGGGGAATGGGCGGTAGATATTTCAGCCAACCACCGTATTATATTTACGATTGACCATGAACCAATACAGATGAAAGAGGATGGCGGCATAAATCGAATTTTAGTTACAGATATTGTAATAACTGCTGCGGGGGAAGATTATCATTAAATGTTACTTAACTATGCCTACAAATAATTTACAAATTGAACGGGAATTGCTCTCGCCTCCGGGAGATACGATACTGGAAACCATAGAGTATATAAAAATGAGCCAGGCAGAGCTGGC
The DNA here is from genome assembly GCA_038204535.1 of Chitinophagales bacterium. Classification (GTDB taxonomy): domain Bacteria; phylum Bacteroidota; class Bacteroidia; order Chitinophagales; family Chitinophagaceae; genus Segetibacter. The sequence continues at coordinate 12,869 of JBBRCW010000042.1, forward strand.
CGACCGCCTGGGTAAAACCCCTTCAAAGGTTCACGACCTCATTACGGGTAAAGAGCCTATTACCTACACCACCGCCCTGCAACTGGAAAAAGTGTTGGGCATTGATGCACAGTTTTGGCTGAACCGCGAAATGAATTACCGCACAAAGCTGGCAAGACTTGAGCAGGAGGAAGCACTGGAAGAAGCCAAAGCGTGGTTAAAGCAACAACCCATAAAGGAACTGAGAAAATGCGGGTACCTACAATCGCAGAAAGAAGATGCGAATATGGTGGCAGAAGCGCTGGAATTTTACGGTGTGGTAAATACTGATAAATGGCAAAGACGTTACATAAACGATTATGTTACAGCAGCCTATCGCAAAAGTGAAGCACACGGCGCTACCTTAGCCAGCATGGCTGCATGGCTGCGCATAGGCGAAGTGGAAATGCAGAAAATGCAATTGCCTGCTTACGATAAAGAAGGGTTTAAAAAGTTGCTGGAAGCAATAAAACTTTTGGTAAAGGAACAACCTAAAGATTTTGCGCTACAATTACAAAAAAATTGCGCTGCCGTTGGCGTGGCCGTGGTGCTCTCTCCCTGCTTGCCAAAAGCGCCGGTAAGTGGTGCTACCCGTTGGTTTAGAACCAACCCGTTGATACAGTTAACCGACAGGCATAAAACCGCCGACCATTTTTGGTTTACGTTTTACCACGAGGCAGGGCATGTATTGTTGCATAATAAAAAAGAAGTTTTTTTAGAAGATTTTGAAGGCTATACTCCCGATGAGCAAAAAGAAGAGGAAGCCAATGTTTTTGCCGCTAAACAATTGTTGCCAATGAAAGCATTAGACGAATTGCCTCTTGATTTTACCGAGGTAGATGTTATTAACCTTGCTAACAAACACAACACGCATCCCGGTATTGTGGTTGGGAGAATACACCGTTTAAAAAGGCGCCATTATAGTTTTGGGACAGGCCTGAAGCAAAAAATAAACTTATTTGGCGAATAAGTAATGTGGTAATAACCTCTAGTGCGACTTAGGCACCGAGGCCGAAGAAGACGACGGCGTTTCGTTTGAAGAAAAAATGCAGAAGCTAACTGTGGAATTGATGGAGCAGTTTGAGGAAGGTGAGCGGCTCGAGAAAGAAATAAAAGGAAACTTGAAAAGCATTGGGTTTTAAATTAGAGAGATTCTTGCAGCAGGGTTTTGTGCAATCATATAATTAATATTTATTGATATAAATTGGTGCTCTTTATGAGTTTCGTTGAAAACCATTCTATCGATTATAAAAGCCTGCGTTTGGTTGTGGGGGCAAAATCGAATTTGCATGATTTGGCTGAAACATGTGTTTGTTTTGCAAATGCTCAGGGAGGCACAATCGTTGTTGGAATTGAAGATGGTCATACAGATCCACCTGTTAATCAAAAAATAAACGAAGATGATGTGAACAAGGTCATTACAAGACTTAGAAGTCTTACGGATGGGGTAGGTATTGCCAACCCAGATATTGTGACCCACCAGAATAGCGGACAGTATTTTCTGTTTAAAGTATTACCTTCTTCCAGAACAATTGCCACCACCTCTTCCGGAAAGGTATTTATCCGTATTACCGATAAATGTTATCCGGTTAGTAGTGATGAGCTGACCAATATGGCTGCTGAAAAAAATGCCTTTCAGTGGGAGTTGATTGCTGCTTTAAAAGTTTCAATGAAGCAAGCCGATCCAAAAGAAATCAGCTCCTTTCTTCAGGGTATCACAAACTCTTCCAAAGTATCTGATTTTATCAAATCAAAAACAGCAGAGGAAATATTGCAGCATTACCAGTTACTTACTCCCGAAGGTTTGCTTACAAATCTTGGTGTACTCTGGTTAGGTAATCCTTCACAAAGGGCCAGGTTAAGTTATCCGCTCACTGTTCAATACATTGTTTATAATGATCGGGATGAAAAAATAAGGAAAAAAGACTGGCATTTTCATCAACTCAACCCTAAAGATCTATTACTCGAAATTGAAAGAGAAGCGATTGAATTAACCTATACATCCGAAATTCCGGATGGGCTGTTTCGCAAACAGATCCGTAATTACCCAAAAGAAGTGATCAGAGAACTTTTGGTAAATGCTTTTGCACACAAACGCTATACTATAAGCGGCGATATTTTTATTGAAGTATATCCTGATCGTTTAATTATCACCAATCCAGGTGGGTTGCCATTAGGAATTACCAAAGAAAATATACTTCACGAAAGACACCGCCGTAATCCGCACCTTATACAAACACTGCACGATCTGAATCTTATGGAAGGAGAAGGAAGTGGCTATGACCTTGTTTATGAAAAACTCGGCAGAGATGCAAAACCGTTACCTGAAATTGATAGCACACTTACCAAAATGAGTGTAACCATACACGCGGGAGTGGTTGATAAAGAAGTGTTGAGTATTCTGGATTATGTAGATCGTCACTTCAGCCTCACACAACGGGAGTTTATTACTTTTGGCATTATTCCCCGGCAGAGAAAAATACTGCCTACGCAATTGGCGCAAAAGCTACAACTTCCCATAGAAGATCGCATAAGGGATTGGATTGGTTCATTGGTTAATCAGAATATTGTTGTAACAAGAGGCGTGAAAAAGGGTACTGAATATTTACTAAACCCTGATTTGTTTGCACAGGCCAAACTTGATCTGAAACCTTCATTAAAAACTATTGAGCCTTTTAAGCTGGAATTACTGATTGAGGAAGATCTTAAACACAATGGCAAAAGTAAAATAAGTGAATTGGCAGGCCGCCAGCCCGATGTGCCCGAAGCAGATATCAGAAAAGCTGTTTACAGAATGGCTAAACAAGGCCTGTTACTACCTTTTGGCGGCAAACGAAACCGATCATATACTTTGGCAAAAAGAAAATAAAATAAAAATAAACAGCGAAATAAAAAGGATAAGTCATTGATTTACAACATATTTTTTATTTTTAACGGCAGATATTAAATAAATAAACTGCTGATATATTTTCGAATTGACATAATAACTCATGCAATTGATAACTAAATGACGAGCTGGAAAAATATAAACTAAAATCAATTTGTACAAAAATTGGAAGCGGAGCTACTCCCCGTGGTGGGGATGCTTCTTATAAGGATGAAGGAATCTATTTAATTCGTAGCCAAAATGTCCTTGACTTTACTTTTTCAAAAGATGGCCTTGCTTTTATTGACGAAGTACAAGCTAAAGGTTTGGCAAATGTAACTCTGGAAGTAAATGATGTTTTATTAAATATTACCGGAGATAGTGTTGCAAGAATTTGTCAAGTACCCGATGAATTATTGCCGGCAAGAGTAAATCAACACGTTGCTATTTTGAGAGCAAATACAGAAAAATTAAACCCTGCTTATTTAAAATATTATTTGCTTTCAAAGCTTAACAAAGAACTGCTATTGAGTCTTGCATCAACAGGTGCGACTAGGAAAGCCTTAACGAAAGTTATGTTAGAAGATTTTGAAATTGATATACCTGATGAAGATGGTACAGAAACCCAAACCCGCATTGCCGCCATCCTTTCTTCCCTCGACGAAAAAATAGAACTAAACCGCCGCATGAATGCCACTCTTGAACAAATGGCAGCTACCCTGTTTAAAAAATATTTTGTAGATGATATTGACCCCGATAATCTGCCTGAAGGGTGGAGATGGGGAAAGATTGGAGATATTCACAAAACGACTTCAGGTGGAACTCCTAGTAGGAATAATCCCGAATACTTTATTGATGGAACTCATCAATGGGTAAAATCTAAAGAATTAGATGGTGGATTTGTCCTTGATACAGAAGAAAAAATAACAGAATTAGCTTTAAAGAAATCGTCTGCCAAATTGCTTCCTAAGCATAGTGTATTAGTTGCAATGTACGGAGCAACTGTAGGTGAGATTGCTACTCTTCAAAATGAAGCAACATGTAATCAGGCCATTTGTGCAATTTTGCCGAACTCTGATTATCCTTACTCTTTCATTTTTCAGTTTTTAAAATTGAATAAAGAAGAGTTGATAAATAGAGCAAGTGGATCAGCCCAACAGAATATTAGTCAATTAATAATTCAGAATTTTTGAATTAGTTATCCCTCCAATTAATTTGATAAAGGAATATAAAAAACTCGTTGAAAGTCTATTTTCACAGATTGAAAATAATCTTGTTGCCAATAAACTTCTTTCTCAAACCCGTGACACTCTGCTTCCGAAACTCATGTCCGGGGAGTTAGATGTTAACGACAAAGTAAGTAGTTTCGTAGCAGAATTTTTATAAATTTATATATGGCAAATACAGAAAAAACAAGAAAAAAGGAAAACGTATTAAGGGGCACTAAATCAACTGCACATAAAACTGTTGTAAGAGAAAAAGTTGTTGAAAAAGAGTATTTAGTAAATAAGGAACCGGGCAAGGTGGCAGCCAAAATTGTTAGAGGAAAAAAAGCAGTTTCAACAAAGGAGCATGTAAAACCTGTAAAACGCACCCTTACAAAAAGAATACTCAGGAAGGCCGCAGCCACAGGATTTACCTTGGCAGCGGCAAAAACAATGGAAGTAATGGGGGAGAATTTGATTGTAAAAAGCGGTTGGGTAGTAAGAAAACTTGCCAATGGTCAAATTGAAAGGATTGTAAAAGTAAAAACATCTTCAGCCTTCAAAATTGACTAAATCTGAAATTGCCTAACCCTGGCTGCCAATCCAAATGGAAAAACAACTGCGACTTAGAGTATTTGCCGGTCCTAATGGTTCCGGAAAAAGTACGGTAATAAATTTCGTAAGAGATTATAAAATTGACAATAAAAGTATCGATTTCGGATATTACATAAATGCGGATGATATTGCCTTTGAATTAAGGCAAGGGGCATTTAAAATTTCAAACTTTAAGATAAAAAGTTCACGTAAACAATTTGAAAACATTGCTTTTACATCCGGCTTAATACGAGCTGAATATGATGAAAGCACATTTAAAAAATCCTTTAGCTATACAAAAGACCATTCCATTAAACTAAAAAGCGGGGCTTCGGATGAAAGGCTTGCTCAGGTAATTGCAGATTTTCTGCGAAAAAAATTATTAATGGATAAGAAACGATTTTCTTTCGAAACCGTTTTCTCCCATCAATCTAAGCTGGATATAATGAAGGTAGCAGGCACATTGGGATATAAAGTTTACCTGTACTTTGTTTCTACGGAATCCCCGGAAATTAATAAATTCCGTGTAAGGAGTCGGGCAAAACAAGGTGGCCACGATGTTCCTCCTGAACTTATTGAAAGCCGGTATTATCGTTCTTTAGATTTTTTATATGAAGGCCTGTCAGCTTGCTTACCAGGTTTTCTTTTTTGATAACTCTGTTGAAGGTGAGGAGTCGGATATGTTTGCACATTTTGAAATTCAAAAAGGAGAAAAGAAATGGGATGAAATTGATCAATCAAAGGTGCCCGAATGGTTTAAAGACTATTATAGCGCCAAAATTAAAGACGCATGAGGCGCTACTTAGCTGAAAGCGATATTGAAATTGCCGCCATCGAGTGGTTGCAGGACATCAAACCTTACCAATACCAACATGGCGAGGAAATCAGCCGTCCCTGCAACAAAGTGGTGCTGGAGGATCGTTTCAATTTTTTTCTGCAGAGAAAATACAAAGATGTGCCAGCAAAGGTAATTAGCGAGGTAACTCAGGAGTTTTTGTTCAATACCGACGCAGATATACACCACCGCAACCATGCCTTCCACCAAAAACTCAGCAAAGGCATTTCTAAAACTTGGAAGGAGACCTCCCCCGACCTCCCGACTGAAGTACGGGACAGGCTCTCCAAAGGAGGGGAGATAGACTGCTTTGGACATTTCTATTGTATTGATTACGACAACCCTGCCAATAATGATTTTTTGGTCGTTAACCAGTTTACTATTGATGGCAAAAACCGCCGCCGCCCCGATGTAATCATATTTGTAAATGGCCTGCCGCTGGTGTTGTTCGAGTTCAAAAACTGGTTCGACCCCGATGCCGATGTTGACAGTGCCTTTAACCAGGTACAACATTATATGGAGGACATTCCTCTGTTGTTTGAGTACAATGCCCTTACCATAATTTCCGATGGGCATACCACCTTGCACGGCATGTTCAGCAGCGGCCGGGAGTGGTTTGCCGCCTGGAAATCGGTAGATGGCAAAACCACAGTAGAAGCGGACTTTGCTTTAGAAACCCTCATCAATGGTTTGCTGGTGCCGGAGCGGCTATTGGCCTATATCCGTTTTTATATTTTTCACGAAAACGATAATGGCCTGCTGCTAAAAAAAGGGGCCAAATACCACCAGTTTTTTGGTGTGCAGTATGCGCTGGAGCAAACCATGCATTCCATCCGCCCAATTGGCGATGGCCGAATTGGTGTGATATGGCATACCACCCGCAGCGGCAAAAGCATTACCATGGCCATATATACCGGCATACTACGGCAAATGGCAGCATTAAATAACCCAACCATAGTAGTACAGGTAGACCGCTTCGACCTGAACAAACAATTGTACGAAGATTTTATAGCCGCCAAAGATTTGGTGGGTGACGTAAAGCTGGCTCAAACCGCCGACGACTTGCGCAAACTGTTAAGCGGCGATGGTGGCGGCGTGGTGTTTAGCACCATTGAAAAGTTTCGTTTAAAAGATTTGGAGGATGGAAAGGAAGCAAGTCACCCTGTTTTAAGTTTAAGGGAGAATATCATAGTCATCGCCGACGAATGCCACCGAACGCAATACGGCCTGCTGCAAGGTTTTGCCGCCAACATTCGTGCAGCTTTGCCCAATGCATCGTTCATTGGTTTCACCGGTACACCGGTGGATAGTAAAGATGCGGACACAGAAGCGGTATTTGGCGAAATCATACACACGTACGACATTAAACAGGCCACTGAAGACAAAGCTGTTGTACCCATTTATTACGAACCGCGACTGGCAAAACTTCATTTGGGTAATGAGACAATTGAAGAAGAAGCCGAAGAGATATTAACGGGGCTGGTTAGCAGCGATCGAAACAAAATCATGTGGGCGGCTGCCGAAGATGCCGCTGGTACAGCAGCCAGAGTGGAAGCGGTAAGTAAAGACATTTTAAAACACTACCTCATCCGCAGCGAAAGCCTGGAAGGCAAGGCCATGATTGTTTGCATGAGCCGTCGCAATTGTGTAAAAATGTACGATGCGTTGACGGCTTTAGAAGGCTGTCCCGAAGTTGCTGTTATCATGACCAGCAATATTGCCAAAGACCCGGTGGCATGGAACAAACACATTCGCACCAAGGAAGCCATGGAAGCGGTAAAGGCAAGATTTAAAGACCCGGACGATCCGTTAAAAATTGTCATCGTTCGTGACATGTGGCTCACCGGTTTCGATAACCCGCCATTGCATACACTGTATGTAGATAAGATTATGAGCGGCCATAACCTGATACAAGCCATTAACAGGGTTGCCACCGTGTTTAAAGACAAACCAAGTGGGTTTGATTGTAGATTATATTGGCATTGGCGATAAGCTAAGAGATGCTACTAAAAAGTACATCGGTGGGGGTGGCAAAGGCAAAGTCACTATCGACCTGGAAGAAGCATTTGAATATGCCAAAGACCTGATTGCTTTATTGAAAACCAAACTGCCAAAAGATTTTCATTACGGCATTTGGTTCGGGTTAAAAAAAGGGGAACAGCTAAAAATGGTGAGCGTGGCCACTAACCATATTGTTAGCGATGAAGAAGGTAGCAAAGTATTTATGCTGAACGAGCAAATGCTGAGCGGACTGGCCACGGTATTAAAAAACCATTCGCCGGTGAGTGAAATTTCATTGGATATTGTTTTCCTGCAACATGTAGGCGCAGCAGTCAGGAAAATAAAAAACCCTGCCGTCAATCTTCGTAAAAAAGAAGGACAGATTAAAGAACTCATTCACCGCAGCATAGAAAGTGAAGAAGTGGTGGATGTGTTTCAAATGGCAGGCATTGAGAAGTTCGATATATCCATCATCAACGACGAATTTCTTGCCACTGCCAAAGAACAAAAAAGTGGCAACGAACTTAAGCTGGAATTGATCCGAAAAATAATGAACGAAGAAATAAAATTGCGCCAGTTTAAAAATATTATCAAGTACAAAAAGCTAAGGGAAGAAGTAGAAAAGATCATCAGCGATTACCACAATCATTTCTTCGACAGCCTTGTGGCTCTTCAAAAAATGCGTGATGCCGCCCGAGATATGCAGGAAGAAGATGAGCGTAGAAAAATACTTGGACTAACGGAGGAAGAAGAGGCTTTCTATGAAATCCTCGACAGCCACAAAGAAGCAATCAGTGATTATGAGTTGATTAAAGAAATTGTAAAGGAAGTAACGGCGGCTGTAAAGAAAAACCTGCAAATAGACTGGTACAAAAAGCCCGATGCAAAAGCACAGATCATGCTGGCGGTAAAACGCATATTGCAGCGGAAAGGTGTAGCCACAGAATTAAAGGAAATACTTGATGAGATTATGGAACAGGCAGAGGCGAGGTATAAAGAATGGTATGGGGAAGAGTTGATTGCATGATAACTTTTTGAGTTTTTCCCAGCTTCATTAGAAGTCATAGATCATGAGTTGAATATATACGCCGTTAAGCTGTTTGTTTAACAGTAGAAAGCCAGTAAGGAAGTATAATTCAATGAAAATAAATTAGTGATTATCACCGATCAATCAAACTGTAACCAGGGGCTTTATGGTTTTCAAAAAGGGATAAAAAGCGGAATGTCTTTTTATCCCTTTTTTGTTTGCATAGGAACCTTATTTTTGAAAGATTATGTTACAACGCCTAATGATTGTTTTTATAAGTCTGGCGGCAGGGGCATGCAGTAATTCGGCAAAAATGGACAAGCCGGTAATAGGAAAAAGTATCAACCTTTTGGATAGCCTTTTAAAAAGCCGGACAGACTTGTTTGGTCATATTCTTCAAAATAATGACTCCTATCGTGTACAGATAATTTATACCCAGGTAAACCGCGATGCCGGCAATCACCCCACCTTTACTGATTATACATTTAATGTAGATTCTAATGTTTATTTCTACCCCGCCAGCACGGTCAAAATGCCTGTTGCTTTTCTCGCCTTACAAAGGCTGAACGAACTGAATGTAAAGGGGGTGGACCGGACCACCTCAATGGTTACCGACAGTAATTATACAGGGCAGCAAACTGTTTTTACTGATCCACGGTCGGTTGATTCAAGGCCCACCATTGAGCAATATATTAAGGAGATTTTTTTGGTGAGCGATAACGACGCCTTTAATCGCCTGTACGAATTTTTGAGTCAGGAATATATCAATCATCAATTGCATAAAAAGGGATACAATAGCGCGGAGATTTTGCACCGGTTAAATATTTCGCTTACCGAAGAAGAAAACCGCCATACCAATGCGGTTACTTTTTACGATACGTCTGGTTATATGTTATACCATCAGCCGGCAAAATACAATCATACGCAATACAACCAACGGAATACGTTTCTGGGCAAAGGCTATTACAAAAACGGGGAGCTGATTAAACAGCCATTTGATTTTTCGAAAAAGAATCTTATTTCATTATTCGACCTGCACCGGGAGCTGCGTTCCGTTATATTTCCGGACGCGGTACCTGCCGGTCAGCGCTTTAATCTAAAAGACGATGATTACCGGTTTCTCTATCGCTATATGAGTATGCTACCCGGCGAAAGCAAATATCCCACCTTTGATTCGGCTAATTATTGGGATGCCTATAGTAAGTTTATACTCTTTGGATCGCAGAAAGGCAGCCTTCCGCCAAACATCAGAGTTTTTAATAAAATTGGGGGCGCCTACGGGTTTTTAACTGATGTGGCTTATGTTGTTGATTTTGACACCAAAACAGAATTTATGCTGAGCGCCACCATTTTTTGCAATAAAAAAGGAATATTTAACAGCGATGATTATGAATATAACCAGGTTGGATATCCTTTCTTAAAAAACCTGGGGCAGGTAATTTATCAGTACGAATTGCAAAGAAAAAAGGCAAATCTTCCAAACCTTGAAATATTTAAGTTTATTTACAAATAGTAACCACCACATATATGGTAACGATCATGAAATGGAAGTGCAGGGTGTTGGCAGGTTTATTAATTGTCCTTTTCGCAGGCTGCACCAAAGATTTGGGAATTGACCAGGTGGGCACAAAGCTAAAATTTGTAAACACCTCTCCTGATGCGGTCTCCGTTCAATTTAACTTAAATGGCGAAAAGGCTTTTGCCAATGGCCTGGCATTTACCGATACCACCGCCTACCTGCCTTTTGCCGGAGGAACTTACAATGTTTCGGCAAATGCAGGATCTAAGCTGGTAGCCGGCACCGTCATTGATTTTGTACCCCCGAAAAACTATACCCTTTTTATGGTTGACTCTGCAAAGAAAGCGCATATCACGGTGGTAAGCGACGTGCTGGCAGCGGCTGATACGCTATCAACCGCACATCTTCGGTTTTTTAATTTCATACCCAATTCCGGCGCTTTAAGCCTGGCCGCGGTTTACAAAAGTAAAGATACCCTTGGCCTGTTTGCATCCACTGCATTTAATGCAGCCTCAGGCAGCTACAGCATACAGCAATTTGCAGCCTTTTCTTCAGGCCAATATGAGTTGTTCTTATTATCGGGAAACCTTATTGTTGCCAGGCTGCCAGCGGCAGTCTATTCGAAGGGTAAAAATTATACGATTTATTCGCGTGGATTTATTGGAGGAACCGGCAGCCAGGCGGCATCACTGGCGCTTTTGCACCATAACTAAATAATAAAGTTTTCCTGATTTTATAGTGAAAAGCCTTTGGTATTATTGGCCTGTTAATATTTTATTACATTTGCGGCCACAAAATTTTATTAATTCATCATGCAACAGTCTTCTCTGCTTACTCGTTTTAGCGAACCCGAAACATTAAAAATGGCGAAATTAGGCCGCGAACTAAGGGCCAAAGGTGTGGATGTTATTGACCTTAGCCTGGGCGAACCTGATTTTGACACCCCTCAGCACATTAAAGATGCGGCTATAAAAGCCATAAATGATAACTGGAGTCACTACACACCTGTGGCTGGTTTTGCCGACCTGAGAGAGGCCGTTTGTACCAAATTAAAACGCGATAATAACCTGGATTATAAACCGGAGAATATTGTTACTTCAACCGGCGCCAAGCAAAGCCTGGCCAACATTATGCTGGCCCTGGTTGATAAGGATGATGAGGTCATCATCCCGACCCCTTACTGGGTAACTTACTCTGAGCTGGTTAAAATTGCCGGAGGTAAAGTGGTAGAGATACGCAGCAAAGTGGAGGATAGTTTCAAAATATCCGCTACGCAGCTTGAAGCCGCCATCACACCAAAAACACGGCTGTTTATGTTTTCTTCGCCTTGTAACCCATCGGGTGCTGTTTACAGCAAACAAGAATTAGAGGCACTGGCCGAAGTATTTAGAAAATACCCCGAGATCTACATTCTGTCGGATGAGATTTATGAGTATATCAATTTTGTAGGCAAACACGAAAGCATTGCCCAATTTGGTGATTTAAAAGAACGCATTATTTTGGTAAACGGATTGAGTAAAGGTTTTGCCATGACTGGCTGGCGCCTGGGATACATAGCTGCCAGTGTAGAGGTAGCCAAAGCCTGCGAAAAATTACAAGGCCAGTTCACCAGCGGTACCTGTTCAATTACGCAAAAAGCAGGTGTGGTTGCCTTAACAACCGATCTTACGCCCAGTTTTGAAATGACAGATGAGTTTGCCCGCCGCAGAAAGAAAACAATGGAACTGGTAAAAGAAGTGCCCGGTTTTAAATGTTACGAACCCGAAGGCGCATTTTATATATTTCCGGATGTGAGTTCATATTACGGAAAGTCGACCGGCGATGAAAAGATTAGCAATGCCGCAGATTTTAGTATGTACCTTTTAAATACCGCTCATGTATCGTCGGTAATGGGCGATGCATTTGGAGAACCCAACTGTGTTCGTTTTTCGTTTGCCAACAGCATGGCCAATATTGAAAAAGCCTGGGCAAGAATTAAAGATGCGCTGGCTAAATTGAGCTAATTCGTATTAATCGGCCATTACTAATAGAGTATTATAATTGGTATTCAATAATTTTAAGGCCTTCTCTTTTATAAGGGGAGGCCTTTTTGTTGCTGGCTCTGCCAGGACTACTTGCTTTGCACATCTGCCGGTAGCGCCCCTTTCCTTCATGTAAGACATATTGGCCGATCGTGCGGTTCTTGAAATTGTAGTTAGTCGAACTAATCATCGGATAAAAATAGTTGCAACCATATTAGCCGTTGCCGGGCACTTGCACGAAATATTAATTTCATTGAAGCGATCTTGTGGATTTGATAACCGGGTTGTTTGCGTCATGCAGTTTTATTAGAAATATTTTAATAGTATTTTAATTCAATGGTTCGTGAAAATCATACATTTGAAAAAAATACCCCGCTAAAACTTTTCTTTCAATTAAAGCAAGCTCACACACACATTTTTAATTTATGTTGATTATTAAAAAGTTGGGGTATTTGGTTTTTGGAATTTTCGCCGTTGCCGACATTACGCTGATCGCCGTGGGCGAAGAACGTTTCCGTTTTTTAACCAAGCCGTTTCTCCTGCCTGTTTTATTGTTAATCATACTTGTGCAATCGGCCGGACAAAAGCATCCCATTGCCAAAAAGCTTGTTTTCATAGCGCTTGTTGCTGGTACGGTCGGCGATATTTTGCTTATGAAGAGCGATATCAACCCGAATTATTTTACGTTTGGGCTGGCAGCATTTCTGGTGATGCAACTATTTTATACCCTTTATTTTTTTAGAATGCAGGGCCTCAAAAAAGAGTTTGTCATCATCAATCTTTTTATAGCCCTGCTGATCACAGGTTTTTCTTTTGTATTGGTGGGATCACTATGGAATTATTTGGGGAAGTTGCAATGGCCGGTGGCGCTTTACGCCTTTTTCATTTCATTAATGCTTTTTGCGGCAACCAATGTTTATCATTCAAAACGTGCGCAAAAACTGGCATTGCAATTTTTTATTCCCGGGGCGGCGTTTTTAGTGGTTTCAGACTCAATACTGGCTGTCAATAAATTTTATCTGAAAGACGATCTGTTTAATATTTCGGTGATGGTTACCTATATTTTAGGTCAGCTGTTCTTGTCGATGGGCTTTGTAAAACATTTAAAAAGCGGCCGCGGCAGCAAACATAAACACCGCAGAACACATAGGGAGCAGCCGGAAAACGATGCCGAGCCTGCCTAAGACCATTTGGCTGTTTGGTCAAATTTCATTTATACTGCACAAGGAGTAAATACGTGAATTGTTTTTTTGAACCTAAATTCATTGCTACTATGAAGGGTACGTTTCCGCCGAGGCGTATAGGCGTCAACTTAGCGATTTTTTTTTTTGGTACAAACAGGAGAATTTCTCATGACCATCGTTTTGTTAATTCAGTTCAGATTTTTGGAACACTCATCTGCCGCATCTTTTTATGACCGCTTCTTTCACCTCAATTTATACCCACCTGTTGTCTCATTTAAACTTTGGTCGTAAAAGATTACCTGCAATCTTGGTAATAATGCTTTATTTTCTACCGGAACGAATGGTGCGAAAAACGATAGGCGTTCTTGTTTAAGCACGAGGCGTTCCGCTGGAACGCTATCAACAATTCTCAGTTGATATTTTTTACCAACCAGTCGTCCCTATGGGACGGTTCGGCGATTCCCTTCCCACTGTAAAAAATGAAACTAATCTGTAGTAGAGCGGTGGCAATCAAGGAGGGAAGGTGAAAATTGTCATGGCTCTTTATGTTCCATCGGAAGAAAAAATTGGAAATGATGTATTGTCGTTCCATAGAAACGAATGGTGCAATGGAACTATGCGCAGTGTTATTTAAACACGATAGGGGGAGTTTCGGAAAATCAGAATTAAATTAACACCCGTCCGAACGGCCTCAGCCAGGCAGGCCCGTCGTCGGATAAAATAATAAAACCTTTTTGCTTCAAATAACTGTTGTCGCCAATTATCCTGCTTTTTGGCATTAGGAAATTTTGAGGTGCAGCGCACCGCTAATATTTGTAGAACAAAACAGTCGAACAATCTTAGAAGGTGCAGCGCACCGAAATATTAAATCCAGTAAGCGGCCAACGGTTAGATCGCATCGTATTTTTCGGATATTCCCGTGCAAATAACTTGTCCATTTCGGATTCTACAATATTCCGGTGCGCTGCACCTGGAAAAACAAAATTTTTCGGATTGCTACAAATATTCCGATGCGCTGCACCGGGAACCGTTCACTAAAAAATTTCGAATAACCGACGGCTTAAACGCTATTATGCTGATTGGATATTCCGGAGCGCTGCACCTCGCAAAAAAATTTGTTCAATTTCGGGTTCTACAAATATTCCGGTGCGCTGCACCTGGCACCGCTCACCAAAAAACCTCGAATAAC
>JBBRCW010000043.1:0-27293 GCA_038204535.1 Chitinophagales bacterium
TAGTTGGTGCGTATTTTATCGCCCAGCCAGCTGCTGTTAACTTTAGGATGCTGTTTTAATGATACAGCCACTGCTTTTAACACCAGGTCGTTAAAGCTGATTTTAACCGGAGAAAGCTCGTTTAATTTGATGCGTGTTTCAATCGCCTTATCCATATCTATGCTCATGGTAAGATAGAAATGCGGAGCGCTAAACTTGCTTTCAGCAAGGCGCCTGGCAATTATTTTACGCATTTGAGACAAGGGCGCATCATCAAAACTAACCTGGCCTATGCCCGAAGACGCAGCTTGTTTTGGTGCGTATGTTTCGGCAGGTTTGGCGGCTTCGGCAGGTTGAGCTGCAGTAGCTGCTTTGGCAGGCTGGGCCGAAGGTTGATAGTTGTCTATATCCTGCTTTACAATACGGCCATTGTCGCCGCTGCCTTTAATAGTACGCAGATCAAGGCCTTTTTCTTCGGCAAGTTTTTTGGCTAATGGCGAAGCAATAATACGGCCTTCATTAATGATTTCTTCTGTGGCTGCTGGCGCTGCAGCGGCTGCTGGTGTTTCAGCGGCGGCTGGTATTTCAGCTTTGGCAGCAGGAGCTTCGGCTGCTGGCTGTTCCCCGGATGATGCTGTGCCGCCGTTTTTGGCTGCGGCAACGATCGCGTCAATATCCAATCCTTCTTTACCAATGATGCACAACAGGTCGTTAACGGCAATTTTTTCGCCTGCCTTTGCGCCCTGGTATAGCAAGGTGCCGTCTTTATAACTTTCCAACTCCATAGTTGCCTTGTCGGTTTCTATTTCGGCCAATACGTCTCCTTTTTTAACCGTTTCGCCTACATTTTTATTCCAGCCAGCTATAACACCTTCGGTCATGGTATCGCTTAAGCGGGGCATCAAAACCACTTCGTCCATGGCAGAGATGTCAATTTGGCTAGAACCGCTTTCAGCCTTTGGTGCTTCAGCCTTTGGTGCTTCGGCTTTGGGTGCCGGTGCTGCTTCTTTGGCCGGTTCGGCGGCAGGTTTTGCTTCGGGCTCGGTTTCGGCAGTTTTTGCTTCGGGCTTGGTTTCGGCAGTTTTATCGCCACCGCTATTTTCGGCTATCAAATCTTTTACATCTTCTCCCGCTTTGCCGATTATACACAACAGGTCATTTACCTGCAACTTTTCTCCGTCAGCGGCGCCCCGGTGCAACAAAACGCCCTCCTGGTAACTTTCCAATTCCATGGTTGCCTTGTCGGTCTCTATCTCTGCAAGCAAATCGCCTTTCTTTACCGTATCACCAATGTTTTTGTGCCAGGCTGCAATAACTCCTTCTGTCATTGTATCGCTTAACCTGGGCATTAAAATCGCTTCTGCCATACGTTTTTTTTTTGATGCTCAACGCCAAATGATTTGCTCATTAGCGCATATCGCTTTTTTTTCGAGCCGTGAAATTACAGGAAAATAGCTATTTGTCAAGAGTGGCTAATAAAAATGTTAAGGATTGTTTGCCGGTTTACCAGGTTGTTACTTTTTATATGAACTGACTATATTTCGAACAACTATTTTTCGGTCTGTCGTTTAATGGCGAATGCTTTGGCCACCAAGGATATAATTATGTATAAAATGCCCACGGCAACCAGCAAAAATTTTACAGAGGCAAACATAAAGGTGGAAGCCACCAGTTCTTTGCCTAAACTGCCTTTAAGAATTTTTATCATTAAAATGTTTTCGAAGCAGTCGAAAAATGCAGCTATGATCATGGCAATACTTAGCCACCGGCCCGTGAGGCGCCAGAAGCCTTTATACCATATTAATACAGTGCTGCATAAGGAAAACAATAACAGGCCATAGGATGTTAGAAATAAAAAATCGATATACGTATTCTTAATTGCGAGGCTGGTAAGGGCCGGGCTCCAGGCCAAGTAAATTTGGGAAGCCCTTTCGGTAGTGCGGGCAAGTTCCAGATCGATGATGCCCATGGGTGTTTCAGGTGTTTTAAGCGCCTGACCATGCATTACCAGGATGAACATAGAAATAGCCGTGCAAATAGCTGAAAGAATGAGTAACAGTTTTAGCTTCATATGGGTATGAGTAAATGGAATAGGCCCTTAAATATACTTTATACCTTACACAAATAAAAGTGGATTCGTACATTAAAGCACGGCCGTATATTTTTTTGCCGGTGATTACAGAAAGAACTTATTACTTCTATGATCCCAACCTGATATTGCTAATTTGGAAAATGAAATGCTCGCGATCTATCCCGGCCACAAGTCGCTAATTGCCAAATCTATTCAATGATTAATGTAAGGCGGTTGCTATGAAAAACAGCTTGTGAATGGAGCGTCGCCTCTGCTGTCGCCCTCTTTTCAAAAAGCTGGTCACCCAAAACAATTTCAACTTGTTTAATAATCCAGTTCCAGTTTTAGTTTATCTCTCAGTTCTTTAATGAGCGGGAATTGCTCAATCATCCGCATATACTTATCGCGGGTGTTCAGATTTTCTTCAACTTCCGGCGCTTCGTCGGTTGGCGCTTCTACAATAATGGTGAAACCAACATTGCGGTTACAAAATTCGGTTTTTAAAAAATCGAGCAGGTTGAGTTTCTCCTGCTCCAAAAATTTTTGCTGAATGCTGGTTGAGACAGTAATGCTAAAGTGCTGCTCGTTTACCACTTGTAATTGGGCGATGTTGAACACTGTAACTACCGAATTCTTTTGCTGATCTTTCAATTGACAGCAAAATGCGTCCCATTTTTCTTGTAAAACATCCTGGGTGAGGTCTATCGCCTGCTTTTCTTCGTTTGTATTGCTGTTTTCGTGCTGGTCGCGAATGTTTTGTAGCAGGCTTTTCCTGGCCCCCGCTGGTCGTGCACCCGTTTTAATTACCGGGGTTACCGCAGCGGTAGTTTGGTTAGCCTGGCTTTTGGGTGATGACTGCTGCGGTTTATTTGTATCGGGCAAGGGTTCGCATACCACAGGCTTTTGCACTGTTGGCTCAACATACAGTTTTGCTTCTGACGCTGGCTTTGAAACCGGCTTGACTATTTTAACAGGTGTGCCGACATTTTGAACGATCTGCAATGAATGCAGGGGTTCAATTTTATAGGCTATCGGTCCGCTAACCCGCTTTTTTTTTACAATTGCAGAAGTCTTGTTGTCGAAAGTTAGATCGATTGCCTGCTGCAAAAAGGTGAGTTTTATTAGCGCCAGCTCAACATGCAGCCGCTTATTGCGGGCCATTTTGTAATTTATCTCGGTATCGTTCAGAATGTTTAAGGCGCTTACCAAATAAGCAGGCTGAACGTTTTTTGCGGTTTCAATGTATTTGTTGTGCAGGCCTTCCACCACCTCTAACAGTTTTGCTGCTTTGGCATTTTTACAAACCAGCAGGTTTCTTATAAACTCGGCGTAGCCATTTATCACCAGGTCGCCTTCGAACCCCTTGCGGTTAATTTCATCAAAAAGCAGCATACCACCCGCCATATCCTGTTTAAGCTGGGTGTCTAACAATTTAAAATAATAGTCATCATCCAGTATGTTCAGGTGTTCCAGGGTATTTTGATAAGTCACGTCTCCATTGGTAAAACTTACAATTTTATCCAAAATACTTAGCGAGTCACGCATACACCCTTCGCTTTTTTGGGCGATGACCTGCAGCGCGGCTTTTTCGGCGTTTATCTCCTCTTTTTCAACAATTTCCTGTAAATGGGCTACGGTATCGTTATTGGTTATACGTTTGAAATCAAAGATCTGGCACCGGCTTAAAATAGTGGGGATGATCTTATGTTTTTCAGTTGTAGCCAAAATAAATATGGCATATGGCGGCGGCTCTTCCAGCGTTTTTAGAAATGCGTTGAAGGCCGATGAACTCAGCATGTGTACCTCATCTACAATATACACTTTATATTTACCGGCCTGCGGGGCAAAACGAACCTGTTCAACCAGGCTTCGTATATCATCGACCGAATTATTACTGGCGGCATCCAGTTCGTGAATATTCATGGACGTGCCTTCGTTGAAGGAGGTACACGAATTGCAAACGTTGCAGGCCTCACCTTCGGCTGTAATGCTTTCGCAGTTGATGGTTTTGGCCAAAATACGGGCACAAGTGGTTTTGCCCACCCCTCTGGGTCCGCAAAACAAAAATGCATGCGCCAACTGCTGGTTTTTGATGGCATTTTTAAGGGTAGTGGTAATGTGAGCCTGCCCCACCACTGTATTAAACAACTGGGGCCTGTATTTTCGCGCTGAAACAATGAATTTGTCCATTATATTTTGGTAAGGCTGTAAACTTTTTATCCTGGGCTGCAAATTAGCAAACTTTGGTAAAAGGGGACGGTTAAGAAAAAGGGAAAAAGGAATTGTGATAAGACAAGCGTGAAAGGAAAAATGATTTTATGTTTAAAATGATGTCTTTTTGTCAAGAAAATGCAAAATATGCCCTCTAACGACCCCTTGCACGGAAAAACGCTTGAAAGTATCCTGGAATTTTTAGTGGCCACCTATGGATGGGAAGAATTGGGCGACCGTATCAGGATCAATTCATTCACCAGCAATCCCAGTATTAAATCGAGCCTGACCTTTTTGCGTAAAACGCCCTGGGCACGCAAAAAAGTGGAAGAATTATACATACAAACCCAATGTCATTAACTTAAGCAGTGGGATTCAGTTAAAACGAGCCGTCATGCTGAATTTATTTCAGCATCCCTTGTATCTCACCTGATACTTTCCAGGAGATCCCGAAACAAGTTCAGGATGACGAATACCCTAAGCTTTGACATTGCATACAAACCATAGAATAGTTAAGTTCAACACATTTTTGCAAAACTTCATTTCCCCCCTTCCGGGCTATTTCTCCCTTCTCCCTTAAGGGTCGGGGTCTCTCTTTTCCTTTCAGGGTCGGGGCTCTCACTTCTACCTAAAGGGTCGGGGACTCTCTCCTCCCTTCAGGGTCGGGGCTCTCACTCCTACCTTCAGGGTCGGGGCTACTGTATCACCGGGTGCCTTTCAAATTGAATGTTGCGGTCAAAATTATACCGGTAAGTAACCATTCGGCGGCTTTGGGTGCCGCCAATGGCTTTGTAAATAGCTACCATACGTGGGTTCCAGTCGCCGGCCCAGCCCATTTCAATGCCATCGTATCTGCCTTGTTTTCTTATAAGCAAAGCGCCCGAGTAAATCATAAATGCATCAATACCCAAACCCTGAAATTTGGGAACGATGCCAAAAGCAATGCCATTCATTTTACGGGCAGGGTTTGTTTTTTGAAGCAGGAGTAAACGCAGTTTTTGCCACCAGCCAAATTTTCCATTAAAGTATTTAAAATACTGGTTAAGGTCGGGGATGTTCAGCCACATGCCAATCGGCTGATCTTTATAGTAAGCAAACCAGATAATGCTTTCGTCCATTACCGGTTTCATTTTTTTAAACAGTTTAATGGCCTGTTCTTTGGTTATTTCCTTTCCACCTTCGTGCTGCGCCCAGGCTGCGTTGTAAACCGCAGCAAAATCGAGGGCATATTTTTCAAGCTTACTTTTTTCAATATGGCGAGCGGCATAATCTGGTTTTTTTGCAAAACGAGCGTGGCGCTCGGGATATTTGTCTCCAAGGGTACCGTATGCGGCAAGTGTAAAATAATATTGGTTGTAAAAATTTTGAAAGCCATAATTTTCAAATAGCCGTTCGTAGTATGGCGGGTTAAACGATATGCCATACATGGGTTCGGTATCAAAGCCTTCTACCATCAACCCCCACCACTTGTCGCGTTCGCCAAAGTTTACCGGGCCATCCATTGCCTGCATGCCTTTATGCTGCAGCCATTGTTTGGCTGTGTCGAATAGCAAGTTAGCAGCCTGCTGATCGTCTATCACATCAAAAAAACCGCACATTCCTACGGGTACGTTATCGCCCTTGTTTATGTATTTTTTGCTGGTGAAGGCAGCAATTCTCCCAATAGGTTTCTTGTCGTTATTATAAAGCACCCACCTGCTTACCTCTCCATACTTGAATTGTTTGTTTTTTGCCTGGTCGAAAACGTCGTTCACTTCATTGTCTAACGGCCTGATGTAATTCGGATTTGCTGCATTCATCAACACATTGACGGTAATAAAATCTTTTGCCGATTGCCTGTCATTTACCTCGGATACCTGCATATGCCTTTTTTTTCTTTTTGAATTTGTAACCCAAAAATGGCAAATTAAATCGAATAGGCTCGGTCTTTTTGCGAGGCAGCATTGTCAATTTGCTTTGATATTCTAAATAGTACAGTTTTAAAAGTATAACAAAGAAAGAAATAACTACCGGGCCGAATATTAGGCCGGTGATCCCGAAAAATTTAAGGCCCATTACCACGCCTAAAACCGTAATGATGGGGTGAACATCGGCCATTTTTTTTGCCAGAACAAAGCGCACTACGTTATCGGTTATGCCCAAAACCAAAACGCCCCATAATAATAAAAAGGTACCCTGCCATGTATGGTGAACTACCAAAAGGTAAACGGTCATAGGGGCCCAGACAAGGCCTGTGCCAATAATGGGTATTATAGAAGAAAATGCAGTAATAACGGCCCAAAAACCCGGTTCGGGAACGCCTGTTATTATATAACCAACGTAACCAACCAAACCCTGGGCAACCGCAATAGCTGGCACCCCAATAGAGTTACTGTAGGTTAAAGCAATCAGCTCGCGGCCAAAAAGTTCTATTTTACTTCTTTTAAATGGAAGAAAGAATACGATGCAAGCCTCTAACCGGTTGTACGCAATCAACATGAAATAGAGAAAGAAATACAGAATTGCAAAAGAACCAAGGAAGTTTAGGCTCTCATTTAATAAATTTTTTATGAGCACGGTCCCCATTTCCTTAACCTTGGCGATGTTCTCGTTGCTCAATATGGAGATGTTGTAATTTTCCTGCAATTGAGCCTGAACTTTCCGAAGGCCCTCCACCAACATTTCGGGATGAGTAATATAAAATTTGCCTTTGTTATAGAGCATGAATAGAAGAATGCCAATGGGCAGCATAATAATAATAACAGATATAATCATTATGGTAACTGCTGCAAGCCCTTTTCTGAAATGATATTTTTTTACCAAAACGCCCATGTACTTACGGCTAAGTATGTATATAATTACAGAACCTAAAAAAGCCACAAAAAACTGCGACAGGCTGATAAACAGCAGCAGACTGAATATGATGATGATGGCCAGAAAGAAATACCGGTTATGCATTTTGTCTGCCGGAACTTTCTCCAATGGCTGCGGAGGTTCACTTTCAGGCACAGTTTCCACTTTGTTTTCCTTCTCGTTAAATTGTAAGGCGGGTTTGGTTGTTTGTACATCCATAAGGCATTTGTAAAAAGTGAAGTATTTTAAGATGTTCTTTAAAAAAACTATACCAGTTTTTATGAGCGGCGGCCTCTGTTATTCCGAAGAATATGATCGGCGATGTATTTCAAAAGTAATGCAGTAAGGGTATGGTTTTATTACAAAAGCTGTTGTAGAGTATATTTGTAAATTGAGAAGGGGTATAAACAGATTTCCTAATTTTGTATTTAAAATTTATTAATGGAAATATTAGATAAAGAGAAACAGACTTTTTTTGAAGAAACACGTAAGCTGGCAGAAGATTATGTGGATGATCGTATGCTGCTTTTTAAGTTGCAGGCGAGCGAAAAAACGGCTACTTTGATTTCCCGGTTGTACATTATGGTGTTATTGGGAATATTGCTTTTTGTTGTTTTACTAATACTTACCGTTATAGTCGGCTATTTTTTGGCATTTTTGACTGATAATTTTGCAATAGGCTTTGGCATAGTCGCGGTCATCTATATTGTGTTAATATTTGTATTGTACGAAATGCATAAAAGATTTTTGGGAAAACGTGTGATGGATTCTGTGATAAAATTCATTTTTGAAAATAAAGACGAACCAAATGCCTACTAATCTGTCCAAAATATCGACGCTGGAAGACCTTCAGCGAGAGCAGTTTATTGTTAGGGAACGATTAAAAACCAGGCAAAAATCGCTTCAGAACAAAATGTACCAGATACCGGGCGAGCTGGCTGCAGCGGGTGTTAATTCTTTTATTCCCCAAATTTTTAGGGGAAAGTTGACCAATGCCGCTTTAAATGGCGGCAAAAAGCTGATCAACAGTTATTTTGATCCTGAAAATGCAACGGGCAGAAATCTGTTTAACGGTTCGATTAAAAAGATCGGGTTGGTTTCAGGGGTAAAATCAATTTTTAAATTTTTCAAGGGCAAGTAAAACTTTTGCTTGCAGGTGTTGTTTATTGAGGACAAATTGCTGTGCCTGCAAAATGTTAAAAACCTTTATGGATGGGCGCTGGCAACTCCAAAAATGTACCTTCATTTTTTATGGCAAAATTTGCACACGACACCATCGTTCCATTTAAAGAAAGCCACCTGAGTAAGAAAGAGCAGGTGGCAAGTATGTTTGATAAAATTGCCTTCCGCTACGATTTTTTGAACCGGTTTTTATCTGCTGGAATTGATGTTAGCTGGCGAAAAAGAGCCATCAGCGAGCTGAAAGTGAACCAGTCGGCTGTTATATTGGATGTAGCTACCGGTACGGCCGATGTTGCTATCCTTACCCACAAAATGTTACATCCGGCAAAAATTGTTGGAATAGATATTTCGGAAGGAATGCTGGAGCTGGGTAGGAAAAAGATAGGTAGCCTTGGTTTAAACCAAAATATTGAACTTTTACAAGGCGACAGCGAAACAATAAAGTTTGATGACAACACGTTTGATGCCATAACCGTTGCGTTTGGCGTACGTAATTTTGAACACCTGGAGAAGGGATTGGCTGAAATGCTGCGTGTATTAAAGCCCGGTGGCAAATTGGTCGTATTGGAATTTTCGAAACCCAAACAGGCAGCATTCAAAGGCATTTATAATATTTATATGAATACTGTTGCTCCCGGGTTTGGAAAACTGATTGCCAAAAATGGAGAAGCATATCAGTATTTGAACGATTCAGTTAAAAAGTTTCCCGAAGGAGATGATTTTTTAGAGATCATGAACACGGCAGGTTTTGAAAATATCTATTTAAGACCACTGACATTAGGTATATGTACTATTTATTGCGGTTTTAAATAACTAAATATTTTTTATAGCCAATATTGGCAGGTAAATTGCGATCATAAAAACCAAATAAAAATTATAGGCTAATTATACCTTTTCTGAATTTTAAGTTTCGAAATTTTTTTGACAATGATTGATGTAAAGGGTATTATGATTAGCATAAATAATTTTAGGAGGATATCGGTATTATTATTGACTGGTATTGCATTTAGTTTGGCCTCCTTTGGCCAGTACAAAGAACTGAACCGCCCCTTCCACGACGAACTTCCTTATTATTTTGGAATGTCTGTTTCGTACAACCACTCTTACCTACACCCTTCCAAAGACCCCACTTTTTTACAAAACGATAGCGTATTGGTAGCCGAACCTGGCAGCAGCGGCGGTATAGCGCTGGGCCTTTTAGCAACTTTCAGGTTGTCGGACCGGTTTGCATTCAGGGCCAATCCGCAATTGATTATTGGCGGCGCAAAGTATTTTCTATACGACCTAAAATATCCCGATCCGGCCTATGGCGAAAGCAGTAGTGTTAAAAAGACGCTGCCTTCCACCATTGTTAGTTTTCCTTTTCAATTTAAGTTTAACAGCGACCGTATAGGCAACTTTCGCACCTATTTATTGGGCGGCGTTAAATACGATATGGACCTGAGCAGTAATTCATCGGCACGCAATGCCGAAGACCTGGTTAAACTTAAAAAAAGCGATTATGGAATAGAGGCGGGAATTGGGTTCAATTTCTATTTTCCATTTGTAACTTTTTCGCCGGAGCTAAAGATCAGCAATGGCCTAAGCAATATCCATAGCCGCGACCCCAACTTAAAATACAGTAATGTGTTAGACAAGTTACAGTCCAGAATGATCGTATTTTCAATTGTGTTGGAGGATTAATAGCGGGCAATTTTTCCGCTATTTTATGACAGGTTAAATAATGCCCTGCTGAATGATTGTTTAATTTAAAAGCCAGGCGAATGCACGATTACTTGTCACCACGTTTCGTTTGAGTTCGGATCGCCGATCTGGATGTCATCATGCGATGACGTAATGCTTGAAATGCCTTTAATCTTCATCGCCTCGGTCTTAAAATCTTCCCCGGCTTCACCCGTTATCTGGCCAATAGCATCCAGTTCATATTCTACCGAAAAGCCTTTTTTCTTTAAATCGGCAGAAACTTCTGTTAGTGACCTGTCACCATTTGTGATGACGATCCATTTTTTATTTTTCGACATTATGCTTGTTTAAAATGGTTTAAAGAAATATACCCGTTGGATATTCTGTCCAACGGGTATTAAAGTTAAGTGAAAACCTTATCAGGGAGCCTGAACAAGACCAGCGCCCACCCTGCTGGCAGCAAATGGCAGTCTTTTGGCGGTGGCCTGAAGTTTTCTCCACAACAGAATACCTCTTAAGCTGGGAGACGTTTCTGCCCATAATGCAGCGCATCCCGCAACATGGGGAGTCGCCATACTGGTACCGCTAATTGATTTGTAGCGTGTTGGCCTTGGCCATGATGAAAAGATATCTCTGCCGGGTGCTGCGATCTCTACTTTTCCAAAGTTTGAGAACGACGACGGGGTTAAATTTGGATCAAGCGAGGCTACAGACATAATAGTGGGCGAATTTGCAGGCGAACCTGTTGCTGCTCCCGCATTACCAGCTGCCGCTACTATAAGACAGCCATTCGCCAGGGCTGCCTGGCCAGCGGCAGTATATGCAGGATGCACAGGAGATTGCGATCCCAGCGACATGGAAATTACCGGGCAACGGTTGGCTATTGCCCAGTTCATACCTGCAAGCACACCTGCCTGAGCGCCCGAACCGCTATTGCTCAAAACCTTACCTACAAAAATGTTTGACCTGTATCCTATACCATACCTGGGCGTGGCGCCGGCGGGGGCTTTAGGACCAGTGGAAGTTCCAATGCAGTGTGTGCCATGGCCATGCAGATCTTGCACGGGCTGGCCAACAAATGTGGCGCTTGCAATGGCCCTTCCTATAAAATCGGGATGCCCAAGGTCCATTCCGGTATCAAGAACGGCAACTTTTATACCCAAACCACTGCGCAGGCTTGGGGGAACTTTGCAAGCATTTAGGCCCCATGTAACTCCCAGCGCCTGTATTTCTTCTGCCGCATCCTGATCGATTTGTTCATGGCCATCAAATTCTTTGGCAATTAATTCTGCGGCTTTCAAAAATCCGCGTAAAAATTCACCAGGTGAGCGCTCGGTTTTTGTTGCATAACCCCGCATAAATTCCTGGGTAATGTTATCCGCAAAAACAAAATATTCAGGGTCGATGGACTCGATTGGGCTGTCGCTTGCAATTTCAGACATTGCGCTCATACTGCGTTCCCGGGCTGCGTTTCCACTAACCAGGGCAACGCCAATCTCGGGAAAGACTACAGCATCTGCATCTCCGACCTCTTCCATAACCGCCGCCTGATCGGCGAAATCGCGGGCATCTGCTACACGCATGCCTTGCACGCCCAAAGAGCTTAATCCCTCTTCTCCGGCGCCTTCTTTAAAGGTGACCAGGTATCTGCCTGTTTCAAGTGTTTCGCCGCCGCGCTGAAGCGCAGCCAGTAAAAGATCATCAACAGAAGATGAAGCATTTGAAGGTCCTTCCGGCTTTTTAGAAGGCCTTGTTGGTTTTTTAGCCGCCATTTTTTTTAAGATTTTATTGTGATTAAATAGGGCATTTTTCAAAAGGTTAGATTGAGGACATGTAAAGTATTCGAATTTAATTTTATATGCAATATTGTAAATCAAATATTTTATTTGTAAATGCAAGGTTTAGGTTACGATATCGTGAATTGGGGTTTGTATTTTAAGTTGGTGGTTGTCTGGCACTATTTTTCTATCGATTTACGTTATAACCTAAAAACACTAAATAATGGAAAACGCAACCTATATAAATGTTGGTATGATGGCTGCATTGACGGCAGTTAGAAAAACACTTGCTATTTACAAGGAAGGCATGTCGGAAGACCAGGTGTTAGATATGATCAATGAAATTGATCAGCAATTGGGGCTTAGAGAAGCAGAGATGATTCTTGAAAAAAGGGCCTGATAATCCAAATAAAATCCTGATAAAATAGCGCCGTAGATTTGATCTGGATACTGTACTTAATCTTCTAAAATTGCCGGGGAGGAGGCATAAAAAAAAACAGGCTGACCAGTTAGTGCAACCTGTTTTTTATGAAGAAACTGTCTCGCTTTTAAGACGGCTTTATTATATTTTTATTATTTGATAACCACTTTTTTCAAAGTAATTTCAACCACCCCATCTTTAGCTTTTTCGCCATATTTTTTTGTTGCATTCCCGCCTTTTAAAACGTTAATACTCTCTATGTCATTTGGTTTAATGTTATTCATTTCTTCCGTGGTAATTTCTTTTCCATCCAGGTAAAAGATGGGCGATGATTTGGTGCCGCTTTTAATTACAACTTTTGTTGGTTTTTCTACCCTGTTATCAGCATCGACTGAGCCGGTATTTATTTTTACCACACCGTTTTTGGCTTTTACGCCATATTTTTCTGTTGCCATATCACCTTTAAAAACATCCACAGTAGTAATTGTGTTTTTGTCCAGCGATTTAATGATATCAGCTTCCACTTCCTTTCCATTTAAGATGTACAAGGGCGGGTTCTTCATATCCATATCAAATATTTCTTTGTCAATATCTTCACCTTCAGTTTCCTCTATGGTCATTTCGCCATCTTTGTTTATGATCTTTTTCTCGATGCGAATCATTTTGTCCTGGCCATTTTTGCCTTTGATTATTTTCTTTTCTTCAATGTTTTTTTTGATAACGGATTTTGACGTATCACTGATTTCATTGGTAATAATTTTTTCTTTCTTAACTAGTTTTTTCGCGGGTTCCTGCGCGTCAGCTTGCTGAATGGAAAGGCCCAGGGCGGCAAAAGAACAAATCATTACGATCAATCCGCTAATTCGGCGGAGATAAATGTAACTGGGATTTTTTGATGAGGTGATCATAAGAAGACGGCGTTTAATTTGTGATGAAAAAAATGGATTTGTTAAACTGTTGGAGTGAGAAATGGATGGCGAAAATGTTTCAAGAATCATTTGGGCGAAAGCATTGCCATTCTGTTGCCCGATGGCTTTTTTGTCGGCCATAAATTCGTGTATCATATTTAATTCGCGCCGCATTAGCCAATAAAATGGGTTCATCCAAAAAAGGCAAATCAGCAGCGAAGTAAATAGTTTATCGATACTATGATATTGGCGTATGTGCGCCAGCTCATGGTTCAGCATTCTAATGCCATTCTGAGAATTTAAGTCGATATCCTTTCTCCAAAAAAGCCAGGTGAAAAACGAAAAGGGGGCGTCGCTCAAATCAGTTAATACCAGCCTTATATTCTTTTTTAAATTTATTGATTTATGGGCCCGGTACAATCTAAATAGTGCAAACATGCTTTTAAGCATGCTAAAAAGAAAGACAAATGACACAAGTGCATAGAATGAAATTGAAAGTAGGTTAGCGCTTATGACCGGCGTAGGAACCGGTGTTGTTGTATTCCATGGCAAATGGGAGACTATGTAATTGACGCTGTTTTCATTTTGGCTGGTATATAACGGGATATTTATGAATGGAACAATTACAGACAACAACATAGAAGCCAAAAGATAGAACCGGTTCCATTGATGAAAATGCTCATTATACAATGCTACCCTATAATAGGCAAACAGAATGGCCGAACAAATTACCATTTTAAGCAGGTACATTAATAAAGTTTCCATAGCTACTTATTTTTAAGTTGGTTCAATAAAAGCTCGAGGTCTTTTACGCTAAGCTTTTGCTGGTCTACTAAAAAAGATACAGCGTTGCTGTACGAACCATTAAAGTAATTTGCTACCAGGTTGCCAATACTATTTTTACTGTAATTTTCTTTGCTGATTATCGCACAGTATAAATTGTTTCTGCCAACTGCTTCAGCCTTTACATAACCTTTCTCCATTAAAATTTTAAGCAATGTAGCAACTGTGTTGCTGTGTGGTTTTGGTTCGGGTATAGCCTCTATTACATCTTTTAAAAAGGCTTTTTCATATTGCCAAAGTGCCTGCATTATTAGTTCTTCTGCCTTAGTTAGTGAACGTTCTACAGCAATTGAATTATTTGTGCCAGGTTCATTCTTCATAAAAAGAGTTTATCAAAAAAATGTCTTTTCGAAATGATAAAACAAATGTAACTATGTTTTTAGTTATAAGCAACTAAATTTTTAGTTATATTTTTGGGGACGTAAAATATTAATCGCAAGTATAAGCAACTATGCCATTTTGCAGGCCGACGAATGTTTGGACATGACCTGATTATTACATCCTTCGCTTCTAATAGAGGTTAATAATTTGCTACCTGCCAATACTGGCGACAATAAAAACCAGCAGTTGTGTTGGTTGTTCGATAATCGAGGCCATTGTTATAAAATTAAAAAAGCCGCAGGTGAAATTACTTGCGGCTTTCAATCGGTTTATTAAGTATTATTTAGAAATCAAAATTCCTCCGGGCCATATTCCACCTAAAACCAAGCGAGAAAACATTGGCAGTGGTTTTAGTTCCCTTGGCCGCGGTGTAACTGCGGTTCTGTATGTTCAAATCAAAAAACATATTTTCTCTAACCTCGTACGATGCCAGCAGATTAATGTTGTTTACGGTTATTTTATTGCCATTTCCTACAAAGTATCCATAGTCAACAGGCTTATTGGTTGATGGATTGATTGGCCTGGATCTATATGATAATGAAGGATTGCTGCCCAGGCTGGCGGCAGACGTATCCAGGCCCTGGTAAAAATGAATGAGTTTTGCCTGCAGGTATAGTTTGTTTATTGGCTGGTACCTGATTACGCCAATCAATTCCTGAAAACCTGCTCCCAGCGGATGCGCTAATGGCTGGTTGTAATGGGTATAGTTGCCCACACTATCAAAGTGAGAATATGTAAATGGCCGGACCCTGTTATTTTCCAGCTGCACATCCAGATTATTTATACCAAATGCATCAACATACTTAACGCCCAACTGGTAACCATATTTGTTAGCCCACCAACCTGTATTTTTTTTCAGTTCGCTCAATTTAAATTCATCCAAAATTAACTGGCTATACAGTTGAACTTTCTTCTTAACGTTGGCTTTGATATTTAAGCCCAAAACCGCATTATCCTTACTTCCAATATCGCTTTCAGCAGGTCTTAAGAACAAAACCGGCACCATATACTGAAAATCAAAATGATCTTTTCTGCCAAACATTACTGCATCAAAAACGCCCACGTTTAACCATTTTGTTGCATTTATGCTCAAATAATTCATCCTGAAATATTTTCTCGGTAGCAACGAATTTCCTGAGGCTCGTGGAGAAGTAGGAATTAATTCCATGAAAAGGTTTTCATAGTTCAGTTTCCAAATGCGGGTATTAAATTTTAGAAAAACTGCACTGCCCGAAAAATCGCTTAATAACAGGCTCCGGGTGCCATTGCCTATGTAATTTTTATCATACCCAAACTGAATATCTATATATTTTGAAGCATTAAAGCTGACAGATGCCCTGTTGTCAAAGTAATCGACACCACCGGCGTCTTTAAACGTTTTATAAAAACGGGCGCCAGGCACAGCCTTTCGCATATTTATATATTGCTGAACATACAGCGGGTCCCGCTCCTGGTTATCGGTAATGTATATATCGAACCCAACTTTGCGGCCAATCAATCCGCGAAGGTTTACTCCGCGGCTATTGTAAAATAAGCTTTGCGAATTATCTTTCTCTTTTGAATACTGGTATTGAATCATGGGGTTAATGGCCAGAAAAAAGTCTTTCGTATTAACCTCGTAAAAGTTGGCAGGCGTTTTATAAAAAGGACCCAATGGTTTTTTACTTAAAAAATTCTCACGGGGTTTAGCCCATTCCGCGTTGTCCATTAAATACCGTTCCATATTGTATCGGTCAACCTGAGACAGTTGTGGCGCGGCGGGGTCGTTATTTTGAACCAGGCTATCAATATTTTCAACGGCCTGTGCGGTCAGTCTGCGGTTAAATGGCTGCACACTGCTAAAATTCAGCGCTTCGTTTGTGGCCGATTTAATTTCTAACCGGTCGAGAAACTGATAATATTTGGTGCCCGGCATAAGGTAAGAACTTTGGGCAAAGGAGCAGACAGGCAATAAAAAAAATGCAAGGGTGCGAATGGATTTAATAATTTGCATGGATAACAGTTATAGTACAAATTGGATTATGGTGAATTACTTGATAAAAGATATACAAATTGTCAGCGAATGTAAATCATTCTATGGTGATGTTTTAATTAAAGATGGACGTATAGAAAAAGTCGGCTCATCCATTTCCGTTAACAATAAAGTAATGGAGATTAACGGAAAGGGCAGGCTTTTATTGCCTGGTGTAATTGATGACCAGGTACATTTTCGCGAACCCGGGCTTACCCATAAAGCTAGTATTTATACCGAAGCCAGGGCAGCAGTGGCCGGCGGCGTAACATCGTTTATGGAAATGCCGAATACAGTGCCGCCGGTTTTTACACAGGCCCTGCTCGAAGACAAGTATTCAATCGCAGCCGAAAGCTCGCTTGCCAACTATTCGTTTTATATGGGTACCGGCAACGATAACCTGGAGGATGTTTTAAAGACCAACGACAAGAAAAGAGATGTGTGCGGGGTAAAAATTTTCATGGGTTCTTCTACCGGCAACCTGCTTGTTGACAACGCATTAACTTTAGATAAAGTGTTTGCGGGGGTTGATCTGTTGATTGCCACGCATTGCGAAGAGGAGGCCATTATTAAGGCTAATATGGAGAAACTGAGAAAAGTAAAACCGGTTTTCGAACCATCTGATCACCCGGTTATCCGCAACGAAGATGCCTGTTTTGAATCATCATTCAAAGCCATACAATTAGCTAAAAAGCACGACACGCGGCTGCATATTCTGCACATAACTACCGAAAAAGAACTGCAGTTGTTTTCAAATATGCTTCCTTTAAAAGAAAAACGGATTACGGCCGAAGTTTGTGTGCATCACCTGCATTTTACCAGCGATGATTATGCCCGGCTTGGCAACCAGATTAAATGTAACCCCGCTATAAAAGCGCCCAATAATAAGGCCGCATTATGGCAGGCTTTGCTTGATGACCGGCTGGATGTTATTGCAACCGACCATGCGCCGCATACCTGGGCCGAAAAGAATGAACCTTACGAAAAAGCACATGCCGGTTTACCGCTGGTACAGCATTCGTTATTATTGATGCTGCAATATGTAAAAGAGGGAAAAATAAGCATTGAAAAAGTGGTTGAAAAAATGAGTCATGCCGTAGCCGATTGTTTTGATGTAGCCGAAAGAGGTTACATAAGAGAAGGATATTTTGCCGACCTGGTTATCGTAAACCCCGGCGAACCAACGACAATAAAAAAGGAAAATATCTTTTATAAATGTGGATGGAGTCCGTTGGAGAATACCACTTTCGATGCATCCATTACGCATACTTTTATAAATGGTCACCTGGCTTATGGAAACGGTGTTTTTGATGAGTCTAATAAGGGAATGCGCCTGTCATTTAACCGGTAATAAAACCAATAAAGGCTTATGTTGCAGCAGTCCATGGCAGTTTTCCTGGTTTCATCGGCATTGCTATCATAGATGATGGTTAAAAATCAGGGCCTTTCAATTTTTAAGGAGATAATTTTTTGAATGAAACAATCTGTCCATTGACCGGTTGTTTAATTATATAAAATAGCAGCACCGAATGCAGGCAGACAAGACCACCTTAAATGATTTATCAATATTTAATAACGATGAGGAACAGTCTGTTTTTCATCATTTAAATTTTACGACAACTATAGGCGGAAGGGAGCATTTCAAGCAAATGCTGGCCAGCCCTTTTGATGAAATTCATAAAATAAAAGAAACACAGCAAATACTCTCACTGATCATTAAGAAAGAAAAGGATTGGCCTGTTATTATTACCAACGGTACCGTTATGGTAATTGAAAAATATTTTGAGACGGCGGTCAACGAAATGCCACGCGACACCAATGCTTTTAATGCCTTTCTGTATCGTGTTATAAATAGCGCCGACTATTCACTCACTAAGTATTCAATAAAGCATTTTTGTGATTTTGCCAGGGGAATACAGGTATTTATTAGTTTATTTAAGGGAGAAGAAATGCCCGCCATGTTACAGACTTTGACCGAAAGGCTTACTATGTTGATAAATAAGCCAGTGATCAATAAAATGCTGGCCGCTCCTAAAAACGATGATCTGTCTATAACCGATGTTTTATCGGTTGCTTATTATTTACGAAGCAATTATAAACAAGAAACACATGAACTGATTAATATTTTTAGCCGACTTGATGCCTGGTTTGGTATGGCAAAAGCGTGTATTCATTATGGGCTGGTCTTTCCTGCCATGGAACATCGGGATGCTCCGTATATTGATGCTACCGACCTTTTTCATCTTTTACTGCCTACCCCCGTAGCATACGATCTGCTGCTGGATCAACAAAAGAATTTTCTTTTTTTGACCGGGGCAAATATGGCCGGAAAAAGCACCTTCATTAAGGCTGTTGGCGTTTCGGTGTATCTGGCCCATGTAGGTATGGGTGTACCTGCCAAAAGTTTTAAATTAAGCATGTTTGATGGGTTGCTGAGCAACATACAGGTAGAAGACAATATTTTGAAAGGTGAAAGCTACTTTTTTAACGAAGTGAAGCGCGTAAAGAAAACAATTGAAAAAATAAACGATGGCCGCAAATGGCTTATATTAATTGACGAATTGTTTAAAGGGACCAATGTGCAGGACGCTATGAAATGCAGTACTACAGTTATTGAAGGCCTTAGAAAATTACCCAATGCACTTTTCATTCTATCAACCCACCTTTACGAAATTGGCGAGGGATTAAGACAGTATTCAAATATCAAATTCTCTTATTTTGAAACCCATGTAAATAACGGACAATTGCTATTTGGTTATACACTTAAAGATGGCATAAGTAACGACCGGCTAGGATATTTAATTCTAAAGAGAGAAGGGGTTGTAAATATGCTGGAAGCGTTGTAATAATTAATCTGTTGAAAATGAGAGCAGATGAATAAATAAATTATAATTGGATTTAACATGTGCATAATTATGTGCTTTTCAGGTGTATAATTACAATTAAAAAAGCTTGTATATTTTAAAAATCCGCCTTACCTTAGTTTAACAATTGAGAAGAAGGAAATTTGTAAAAAGAGGCCCGGAAACTCAATCGAAAGCATCGGGTGAGTGAGTATGATCGCGTAAAGCGATAGAAACACGAACTTGGTGCTTTCTTCTTTTTTGTTAAGATCAAATAAACGAATAAAGAGCTCATTTGGGCTCTTTATTCGTTTATTTAAAATCTGATAATGATATCGTTGGAAAGGTATTATCGAAGAATAGAAAATAATTTGTTTAGTGGCACCCCTTAGTTACTCCATTTTCATATTTCACATGTACCTCAATTTATCAGGTTAAAGAAATTTGGGCAAAGTGGTTACCATCAATAATAGTAATGTAGCTAGAAATGGATAATGAAATGCTGTAGTATAAAGGTTGCAGCCCCAGCCAGGTATCCCAGCAAGGCGAGCAGAGAAATCTTTTTTACATACCAGATAAAATTTATTTTTTCCATTCCCATAGCCGCAACACCTGCTGCCGAACCAATGATGAGGCAACTGCCGCCTGTGCCGGCGCAATAGGCTAAAAACGACCAGAAATAGTGATTGACAGGATAGGTTTGCATGTCGTACATTCCCATACCCGCGGCTACCAAAGGCACATTATCAACAATGGATGAAAGCAGGCCGATCGACATTACAATTATATTAATGTTGCCAATTTTTTCGTCCATTAATTGAGCCAGGTTCGTTAATTGGTTCGTTGATTCCAACGCTGAAATGGCCACCAATATGCCCAGAAAAAAAAGCACGCTTGGCACATCTGCCTTACGCAACGCCTGCACCACCGAATAGGAATCTTTATCTGAATCGTTTTTATTTTTGTGAATAAGCTCTGTGATCACCCATAATATACCCAGGCCAAACAAAATACCCATAAAGGGAGGCAGATGAGTAATTGTTTTAAAGAATGGGACGAACAGCAATGAGCCTACGCCTATCGCTAAAATGGTCTTTCGCTCAAATGAGGTGGTTTTGTCGGTTTGTTCCTGTTCAACCAGCACCGGTGCTTCAATTTTTCCTTTTATGCTAAACGAGAGGAATATGAGCGGAACCACCAGGCATATTAAACTGGGCAGGAACAACTGCAACACAATATTATCGGAAGTAATCTGCCCGCCAATCCATAGCATTGTAGTGGTAACATCGCCAATAGGAGACCAGGCGCCACCGGCATTGGCAGCCAGTACTACCATACTTATAAAAAATATTCTGGTTTGTTTATCGGCAATAAGTTTTCTCAGCAAAGAAACCATTACAATGGTGGTGGTAAGATTATCGAGCACTGCCGAAAGAAAAAAACTAAGAATGCTGATAATCCAAAGCAATTTACGCTGGTCGGTTGTTGTTATCTGTTTGGTAATTACTTCAAAGCCATCATGGGCATCAATCAATTCAACAATGGTCATAGCACCCAACAAAAAAAACAATATACCGGAGATCTGTCCCAGGTGATGGTATAATTGTTCGGTTACCAATTCTGTTTGGTGGCTGGATAAAATATAAACCGTCCAGCATAGCACGCCGGTTAATAAAGCACTGGCCGATTTATTAATGTTTATGACATGCTCAAAAGCGATAGCAGCATAACCGATAATAAAAATGAAGACGATCAAAAAGAGCATGCACGTAATATTTAGGTATAAATTAAAAGGAATAAAATCGTTATTACTCCTAAGCCATTGCTGGTTTTGCCTTAACGGATTTTTTCAAAGTAATAGATTTATTATCAAACTATAATGATGTTTGCAAATAGAATAATTCTTCTATAACCAAGGTTTGATTTATCGAACCAGTTTAGCACATTGATTCCAAAATTGCTAAGGGATAATCAACAAAAAAGTCCCGGTAGTTTACCGGGGCTTTTTTTATGCGGATTTGGTTATTTTGGCAAATCGCCGACCATGTTGCCGGGTTTTACCCATTCGTCAAATTCTTTGGCGGTAAGGTATCCTAGTTTAACAGCCATTTCTTTTAAGGTAGTTCCTTCTTTATGGGCGGTTTGGGCAATTTCTGCCGCCTTGTAGTAGCCTATTTTAGTGTTTAAGGCAGTTACCAGCATCAGGCTGTTGTCCACATGTTTTTTAATATTCGCTTCAATTGGCTCCAGGCCAATGGCACACTTATCGTTAAAGCTTACACAGCCATCACCTATCAGGCGGGCGCTATGTAAAAAGTTTTTGATCATAACCGGTTTAAACACGTTCAGTTCAAAATGACCGGTAGCGCCACCAATATTTATGGCTACATCGTTTCCTAAAATCTGTGCCACAATCATGCTCAAAGCCTCGCACTGCGTTGGGTTTACCTTGCCTGGCATAATAGATGACCCCGGCTCGTTGTCGGGTATGTGTAATTCGCCTATGCCACTGCGCGGGCCCGAAGATAACATGCGTATATCGTTGGCGATTTTCATTAAACTTACCGCTACGGTTTTTAAAGCGCCATGGCTCTCCACAATGGCATCGTGCGCAGCAAGGGCTTCAAATTTATTTTCGGCGGTTCTAAATGGCAAGCCGGTAAGTTCCGCTATATCATGTGCCACATTCTCAGCATATCCTTTGGGAGTATTAATACCAGTGCCTACGGCAGTGCCGCCCAATGCCAGTTCGCTCAGGTGGTCTAAGGTATTGTTGATTGCTTTTAATCCGTGGTTTAACTGGCTTACGTAACCGCTTAGCTCCTGGCCCAGTGTAAGGGGCGTTGCATCCATAAAATGGGTACGGCCAATTTTTACAACATGCATATATTCTTTGCTCTTTGCGGCTAAAGTATCCCTGAGTTTTTTTATACCGGGGATGGTAACTTCTGCCAACGTTTTATAGGCTGCAATATGCATGGCCGTTGGAAAAGTATCGTTTGACGACTGGCTCTTATTGACATCGTCATTGGGGTGAAGGAACTTTTCTTTATCGGAAAGTTTGCCGCCTTTAATTACATGTGCACGATAAGCAATTACTTCGTTCACATTCATGTTGCTTTGCGTGCCGCTGCCCGTTTGCCACACTACCAGCGGAAACTGGTCATCTAAACTGCCTTCCAGAATTTCGTCGCAAACCAGTGCGATGGCGGCAGCTTTTTCTTTGGGTAACACCCCGGCATCGTGGTTAGTAATTGCCGCAGCCTTTTTTAAATAAGCAAATGCCTTTATGATTTCTTTCGGCATTTTATCGGTATCGACCGCAATCTTAAAGTTTTCAATACTGCGCTGGGTTTGTGCACCCCAATAAACAT
Organism: Chitinophagales bacterium; assembly: GCA_038204535.1. Lineage (GTDB taxonomy): Bacteria > Bacteroidota > Bacteroidia > Chitinophagales > Chitinophagaceae > Segetibacter. The sequence continues at coordinate 22,518 of JBBRCW010000043.1, forward strand.
TGGCAGGTACTTTTACCTCGCCCATGGTGTCTTTTTCTATGCGATAGTCCATTTTTTAAAAATTTTATTGAACGAAATTGAAACAATTGATCGAAATACAAGAATTATAAAGTGATTTCATGATTTGAAAAGTATTTAAACAGTTGAGAGCGTTGTAAAATGAACACGGGAAACTGGAATCGGTAAAGAAATACACAGACACTTCTATGATAGTTCATCCCTGCTATTTTTCTAATTGTTTACAAACTGTACCTGGAAATAAAACCGTAATAAAATAACCAATGTTTTGAAAGTTTTGGATGAGGCTGAAGGTTTTTTCGGGGGCATCCCAATTTGTCGCACCTCAATGGGGACCCGTTGGCAGTCAAGGCGACCGCCAACGGCCTGCTGCGCCGCTGTTGGTCGCCTGACCAACAGCGACAATTATATATACACCATCTTCAACTAATTTTATTTGCAATGATTTGTGTAAACTGCTTTTGTTGCGTCTTAAGCAGGGGGAATTTGGAATGCACCCGGTTTTTTCTGATACAAAAATTCCAGGCTTTTTACTTTCCTTCAAATACTGGTTTTCTTTTCTCCAGGAAGGCACTGGCACCTTCTTTCAGATCGTTGGTGCCAAAACAATCGGCAAAGCCCTGCAACTCTATATCGTAGCCGTTTATCGATTCGTTGAACACCGCATTGGCAGCGGCTATGCATTTAGCTATGGCCAGCGGCGCCTTACTGTTGATAGTTGCCAGGATGGCTTTAGCTTTATTCAACAGTTCTTCGGGTGAAACTACTGCGTTCACCAGGCCATATTGCAGGGCCGTTGACGCATCTATCATGTTGCCGCTGATAAGCAGTTCTATGGCCCGACCTTTTCCAATTAACTGCACCAGCCTTTGGGTGCCGCCGTAACCGGGTATCAGGCCAAGATTTACTTCGGGCTGGCCAAATTTTGCATTGTCGCCGGCTATCCTGAAATGACAGGCCATGGCCAGTTCGCAGCCGCCGCCCAGTGCAAAACCATTTACGGCCGCTATAATTGGCTTGGGGCTATTTTCAATCTTAAAAAATACGTCGATGCCTTTTTGGGCAACGGCTTTACCTTCTTCCACCGAAAGGCCGCTAAACTCGCTAATGTCGGCACCGGCTACAAATGCCTTTGGCCCGGCGCCGGTTATGATAGCTGATTTAATTTCGGTATTGCCGATCACTACATCTGCCGCCAGGCCCAATTCGGTCATTACCTGGTTGTTTATGGCATTCAGCTTATCGGGGCGATTGATGGTAATCGTGCAAATGTTGTCTTCAACACTTAAAAGCAAGGTTTCGTAAGTCATATTATTTTTTTAGTTTTCTTAATTCTTCCAGGCGGGCAATGTCCCAAATATCTTTCTCCCGGCGCGAACGGAGTTTTATATCCTTTAGATAGTCGTAAGGAATCATTTGCAATTGGGTGTCATCATCTACCTTATGCGTAATTTTTTCTCTTTCGGCATCATCAAAATTTACATTCTTGTGAATGATAGTTAGTACATCGATAACATTGGGGCGACTTCCCAATGAGCACATAAAATAGGTTGTGAAATCTTCCTCTTTTATTGATGAAATATCATCATCAGAATATCGCATACATTTTAAAGTTGATAAGAAACAAGTCTTGTTTTCATTCGTAGGTGCTATCCAAATATCCATGTCATCTGTAGCCCGATGATAACCGTAGTAGTTTACAGCATATCCCCCGATACATAAATATCTTAATTTATTTTTTTTCGCACATTGCAGAAATAATAAAAACTCTTCATTTTCAATATCCATGGATGAAATGTTTCCTGATCGTTATTTTTTTATCTGACTTTTTAGGAGGGTGATTTTTTTTCTGAATTTTTGCTAAGGCTTGCAGGCGTTGCGATGGTGTCTGATCATAAAAATAACTGAGAAAATACGCCTCCTGCTCCTCAAAAGACTTAAATATTTTAATGGTACTTTCCATATCCATCAAGTTAGAAATTTCTATGCTTTTGCACCCAATCGCTTATGTACGCGGCTATTTCAGCAGTCGGGGCACCCGGCGCAAACAGTTTACCCACGCCCATTTCGTTTAGTGTCTTCATATCGTCTTCGGGTATAATGCCGCCGCCGGTCAGCAACACGTCATCCATTTGTTTTTCCTTCATCAGGGCTATGATCTTTGGAAAAACGGTCATATGGGCGCCGCTTAAAATGCTTACACCAATGGCATCCGCATCTTCCTGCAGGGCAGCATTCACCACCATGTCGGGGGTTTGGCGCAGGCCTGTATAGATTACCTCCATGCCTGCATCGCGCAGGGCGGTAGCAATAACTTTGGCGCCGCGATCGTGACCATCTAAGCCAACTTTTGCTACCAAAACTCTTAAAGGCCTTTTATATGCTGCTGTCATGCGCTATGTATAAATTGATTGTAAATGTAATCAAACCTCATTTTATATTCCGTGGCTATAGGTTTTATTCAAGGCATTCCTTTTTAATGCTTTTGATCATCTCATTAAGTCAAATGGAAATTTGTCGTTGCCGGTCTGTTGAAAAGCGAGTTTTGACGGACAGCCAATTGACGCTTATGTTAAAGCTATGAAACCAGGCTAAAAGAAAGCTGTCGCGTTAGCGAGAACATATCGGGATACAGGGCGGTTATACCTGCCCGAAGGAACCTACAACCTGATTGTAAACCCTTTAGAGGGAAGTGATGTTCAACCGATTGTTGTAGTGGATGTGAAGAGTAAAAAAGGAGAGCACACTTCTCATTTTGGAAGGCGAAATGATGTTTTAGAATTTCCTTAAATACTGCTTTACAAATTTTGATATTTCAAAATGAGTTATGCTTATTGGCGGGTTCGCTTTTTAAAGGCTGACGGATTTTCACCGGCGATCTTTTTAAAAAGTTTATTGAAATAAGAGACGCTTTCGAAGCCCACTTCGTAGCAGGCTTCTGAAATACTGAGGTCTTTTAGCAACAGTGTTTTGGCCTGCGTTATACGATATTGGTTTACAAAGTCGGTAAAGGTTATGTTGGTTTGCTTTTTAAAATACCGGCAAAAAGCTGCGGTACTCAGGTGAACACTGGCAGCCACCTGGTTTACATCGGGGGTCTGATTATAGTGTTCGTGAATATATTGGTAAACGGCACCCATGCGTATCTTATCGTTCAAAAATAATTTTATGCTGGTATCCTGGTCATTTAGCTGGGTAATTTCGTTTGATGTGGCCAGCGTTTGAAATATTTGCAGCAAGCTTAATAACTGGTGAAAATGATCTTTATGCTGCATGTTTTTTAGTTGCCCAGCTACTGCCTGCCGGGTTTCTCCGCCGAACGATAAACCATAGGCTGCCCTTTTGAACAGGTCTTGCATCAATGAAAACTCGGGCGTTTCCATAAATGCATCACCCAAAAAATTTTCTTTCAATTGAACCACTATCTGGCGGTAGTCGGTTTGCACACCATAGTCAAAATTAAGGTGGGGAATATTAGGGCCGATGAGGACCAGGTCGCTGTTCATATAGCTGCTGATATGTTGCCCTACATGGCGTATGCCCGTAACCGCCTCTACATATACCAGTTCGTACTCAGGATGGTAATGCCAGTAAAAGTAGTTTCTTAAGCTTGGGGTAAATAGCTTAAACGACTGTCCGGGGTCTGGCAACACAATTTCTTTTTGGATCTTCATGAGCAAGAAAAGTTCCAATGAAGCTACAAAATATTACAATGAGGGCGATATAATGTCAATACAGAGCAAATGTTGGTCATTGTAAGGGTTTTTTGAGTGGGTGGTGGTTTTGATCTTTGCATTATTCAATCACGTATTAAAATTGTACTATGCAACAAACGATGGCTTCCAATATGACGCCTGGTATGGCCAATGCCCATAAAGACATTCCCGGCAATCCCTCAACGGCCAAAAGCAGTAAGGTAAAGCTAAACGACCGCAGCAACGGCGATCCGCTTCGGATTCTGTCTGAATCGGATTGGAAATTTTGGATCGAAAACGGATATATCGTTATTAAAAATGCGGTACCCAAAGAACAGGTTGCGCGACTTGCTGATTTTTTATGGGAGTTTGAAGAAAAGGATCCGAACGATGCCGAAACCTGGTATGCACCTCCCCGCGCCGAAATGAAAATGAAAGAGCTGACCAATACAGGAATGGTGGAAGTGTACAATCACCAATATTTATGGGATAACCGTCAAATGCCTAAAGTGCACCAGGCATTCGCAGATATATGGGGGACCGAAAAATTATGGGTGACCATTGACCGGGCCAATCTCAATTTGCCCAATCGCCCCGGTTACGAAAGTAAAGGATTTATTCATTGGGATTATGACCCTGAAACCAAACCGCAAAATGTGCAGGGCGTGTTGGCGCTGGCTGACCAGGATGATGAGAACATGGGTGGCTTTCAATGTGTGCCGGAATTGTATAGAACCTATGATACCTGGAAGCTAACGCAGCCGGAAGATCGCGATCGTTTTAAACCTGATGTGACGGGTTTTGAAATCGTAAAAGTGAAGATGAATGCGGGTGATTTGCTGATCTTTAACAGTACTGAGCCGCATGGCATCCGCCCCAATAAAAGTGAAAATAAAGTTCGTGTTGCCCAATATATTTCGATGATGCCGGCTGAAGAAGACAATGAAGAACTGAAAGAATGGCGCATATCCTCATGGAAAGAAAAACGTGCTCCAGAAGGATTTGCTTTTCCTGGCGACCCAAGAGGTTGGGAGCAAACCAAATATGCTACTGCTGAACTTTC
>JBBRCW010000044.1:0-27290 GCA_038204535.1 Chitinophagales bacterium
CCACCGGTATCGCCGCTGGTAGCTACCAAAACAGTCACCTCTCGGTCGCTGCCAGTCACAAAATGACCCAGGCAGCGGCTCATAAACCTGGCGCCTACATCTTTAAAAGCCAGGGTGGGGCCATGAAACAATTCGAGCGAATAAATATCGTCTGTCACCTTTATCAGCGGAAAATCAAAATACACAGTTTCGTCAACGATTTTCTGCAATGTGGCTTTCGGAATGGTATCGCCCACATATGGCTTAATAACGGTAAAGGCAATTTCTTCGTTAGATAAATGCGGCAACCGGTCAATAAACTGCTGCGGCAATTGGGGAATGATTTCAGGATAGTACAAGCCGTTATCCGGAGCCAGTCCTTTAATGGTGGCTTCTTTAAAATCAACTAAGGGGGATTGCTTGTTGGTGCTGTAATAATTCATGCTGAGATTAATTTTAACGTGGAACTATGGTTGAACCTGCACGCCTTTTTTATTGATGGTAGTAACGTATGTATGATGCGGCAGGCCCATTGTGCCATAAACGTTTTTCATAATTGTTTCCACTTCTATTGCAATCGCATGGCTGGTGCTGAGCATAAAAATAGATGGCCCCGACCCCGAAATGCCACCACCTAACGCGCCAGCTTCTTTACACTGGGTTTTTACATCTTCAAAACCCGGAATAAGCATACTTCGGACCGGCTCAATGATTACATCCTCCAACGATCGCCCAATCAATTCCACATCGTTTTTCATAAACCCGGCAACCAGCCCGGCTATATTGCCCCACTGTTTAATAGCATCTTTTAATAATACCTCTTTGCGAAGTATTTGCCGTGCATCGCTTGTTCGAACCTCTATTTGCGGATGCACCACCGTTACATACAGGTCGGGTGTTGGTATTTCTATAATATCCAGCGGATAGATTGATCGTATAAGGGTGATGCCGCCGTAAATGCATGGTGCCACATTATCGGCATGTTTTACACCGCTGGCCACTTTTTCGCCAAACATGGCAAAACGCACCAGGTCTTCCCTTCCAAATATATTGCCCAACAAATGGTTGGCTGCAACTACCGATCCGGCCGCACTGGCTGCGCTCGACCCAATACCGCTGCCCGGTTTTATATGTTTTTCAATGATAATTTCAAAACCAATATCTGCGCCCAGTTCATTCATCATTTCTATCAGGGGTGCACCGGCGGTATTCTGCATGGGATCGGTGGGCAATTGATAGCCATCTAAACTGGTGATCGTAATCTTTTTTTCGTCCAGCAGCTTTACATGCATAATGTCGTAGGGTGCATGCAGGCACATACCCAGCACATCAAAACCGCATACCAGGTTAGCTACCGTCCCCGGCGCATGTACGGTTACACTTTTCTCGTTATTTATTTCCATTTATCGTTTTATAAAGCGTCAATACGATTTTAAATTATCAATGTTTACACACCTGCCGGGCTTAACATAGGGAGGTCGCCGTAAATAGAAAGCACCTGCTGAGGCTAAACACCTTTTGTACCCTGTTACTTTATACCGCCTGCTCCAATGTCATTAACTTAGGGTATTCGCCATCCTAAACTTGTTTCAGCATCTCCTGGAAAGTATCAGTTGAGATACAGGGGGATGCTGAAATAAATTCAGCATGACGGCATCCCTATCATTATCCCTATTCATTATTCACTTTTCACTGGTCGTTATTCATTAATACAGTAATCCCAATTGTTTTAAACACCATTTATTTCTTTAAACGTTTTCCAGGGGATGCTGAAATAAATTCAGCATGACGGCATCCCTAACCCTATTCACTTTTCACTATTCACTATTCGTTATTCATTAATTTAGTAACCCCCAATTGTTTTAAACACCATTTATTTCTTTAAATGTTTTCCAGGGGATGCTGAAATAAATTCAGCATGACGGCATCCCTATTCACTGTTCACTCTTCATTATTCAACTATTCACTTTTCACTTTTCACTATTCGCTCTTCACTCTTCACTCTTCACTATTCACTACTCCCTATCTCCCTGCCCTTATAATATCGGCAAAAACGCCCGAAGCTGTTACTTCGGCCCCGGCCCCGGCGCCTTTTACAACCAATGGCTGTTCGGTATAGCGGTTGGTATAAAACAACACCACATTGTCTTTTCCATATAAATGATACAGGTCGTGTTGCGGTTCAATATGCTGCAAGCCTACTGAAGCCTTTCCGTTTTCGAATTTGGCTACAAATTTCAATTTATTCCCGGCATCATTCGCCTCCTTGTACAATTTTTTAAAGTGATCTTCGTGTATGGCCATTTCCTTGTAAAAATCTTCCACGCTTCCTTCCATGCACGACGGCGGCATAAACGAGTTGTTTGAAATATCTTCCATCTCCAGTTTCTCGCCTGCCTCCCTGGCCAAAATCATTATTTTGCGCATCACATCTTTTCCACTCAAATCAAGGCGGGGGTCCGGTTCTGTGTATCCTTCATCCTGTGCCTGTTTTACCACTTCGGCAAAAGTTTTTTCGCCGCTGTAATTATTAAATACAAAGTTCAATGTTCCGCTTAAAACCGCCTCTATGCGATTTACCGTATCGCCGCTCCGCACCAGGTCGTTCAGCGATCCTATAACCGGCAAACCTGCTCCTACATTGGTTTCAAACAAAAAGGGCGCATTGAATTCGCGGGCAAGGTCTTTTAATTTTTTGTAATATTCGTAGCTGCTCGAACAGGCCACCTTATTACAAGCCACTACGCCTATGCTCTTTTCTAATAGTTGAGCATACAATGCTGCAAGGTCGCTGTTGGCTGTAACATCGGCAAACACCGAATTACGCATATTCATGTTTCTGACGGCGTCAATAAAACGGCCAATCTCCATCGGTTCGCCCTTTTCCATTTCTTCCTTCCAGCAGGTAGTATTAATTCCTTCTTCGTTCAGCAACATTTTTTTGCTATTGGCCAAACCAACAATGCGAATTTGCAAACGCATATGCTTTAAAAGGTATTGCTGCTGCTGCTGCAATTGCGCAATCAGTCTGCTGCCAACATTACCAACTCCGGCAATAAACAGGTTTATTTGTTTGTAAGTGGTTTCAAAAAACTCTTCGTGCAAAACGTTGAGCGCTTTTTTAACATCGGCAACAGATATTACTGCAGAAATATTTCTTTCGGACGAGCCTTGTGCTATAGCCCGTACGTTAACGCCATTACGGCCCAGCGCCCCAAACATTTTACCGCTGATGCCCGGATGGCTTTTCATATTATCGCCAACAAGCGCAATAATTGAAAGTCCCTTTTCAATGTTCAGCGGGTCAACTTTACCGGTTTCAATTTCGTGAGAAAACGACAGGTCGATCACTTTTTTGGCAACCTGCGCATTTTTATCGTCGATACCAACGCAGATAGAATGTTCAGAAGAACCCTGCGTAATTAAGATAACATTGATCTTTTCGCTGGCAAGCGCTTCGAAAAGCCGCTTTGAAAAGCCGGGAATACCCACCATTCCACCACCTTCAAGGCTAAGCAACGCAACTGAATTAATACTGGATATGCCCCTGATGCTGCTTCCGTTCTTTACAGAACCAATTTCTATTATGGTGCCAGCATCCGTTGGAGCAAAAGTGTTCTTTATCCATACGGCAATTTTACTTTTCATAACCGGCTGTATGGTTGGCGGATAAATAACTTTGGCACCAAAGTGCGATAATTCCATCGCTTCCTGGTAAGATATCCGGGGGATTACTTTGGCGGTTGAAACAAGGCGGGGATCAGCCGTCATCATACCCGACACGTCGGTCCAAATCTCAAAATTTGTTGCGGATATTGCAGCAGCAACAATGGCTGCGGTATAATCGCTGCCGCCGCGGCCCAATGTTGTAGTATATCCATCTGCATCCGAAGCAATAAATCCGGGCAGAAGGGTAACTTCAAAATCACTATTTGAAAAATATTCGGTGATTTTCTTATTGGTTATAGCAAAATCAACTGCTGCATTGGTATGACTACTGTCTGTAATAATCATTTCGCGGCTGTCTTTCCAATTCGTCTTTATACCCAGCGATTCAAATTTTGCCGCTATTATCTGCGAAGACAGTAATTCGCCATAACTCACAATCCTGTCTTTGGTAACCAATGATAATTCGCGCAACAGGAAAATGCCGTTACAAATATCTTCCAGCTCGTTACACTGCTTTTTAACCAGGCTCAAAATACGGCTCTGGCGGGTCACTGGCACCAAACTTTTTGCTGTTTCAATATGCCTGGCTTCAGCAGCCTGCAATTGCTGTTTATAGGTTTCGTCGCCCACCGCTGCCAATGCGCCACACGACAATAAAATGTCGGTAATGCCTCCCAGGGCAGACACTACCACAATGGTTTTGTCCTTCTTTATCTTATTCTGAACGATCGATATTACTTTTTCTATATTTTCTGCGGTAGCAACAGAACTACCACCAAATTTTAATACTTGCATGCCCGTATTATTTATTAAGCTTTAAATGAATGACTGAATGATTACCCTGAAGGTGAAAGCGGCAGAAGGCCCCATGGTGATATGAAAATGTACAACCCTTAAAGGGTTGTAATAATGGTAATGATGGTACGATTATATGCACATCCGCTTGTTAAGACAGACCAGTTGGAAGATTTGATATGTGATAAAACTGCTTTCAATTTTTTTATAACCGGGCTAAGTTAATAAAATATTCAATTGACGAAGGTAAAAACGATATTATTAGATGCTTTGTATAGAATAACGCTATAAGTATGAGAATTTGGTAACCATAGCCACTTTCGTTTTAAAAGATTTCGAAATATACAAACGACAGAATGGAATATTTGTTACGCCATCGGGTTAAAAAATCGTGTAAAGGATGGACACCCTTTTTTAAGGGCATAAATAAACTACCCTTTTTGGGGTAGTTTATTTATTTGTAACATTATTTTGCGGAAATCGAAAAGCTGCCTACAATTTTTCGTTGTGCTGCGTAATATCCAATCCCAGTTCTTCTTCCTGGGGGGTAACCCTTAAAGGACTGAGTATATCAACCAGTTTAAAAATCAGGTAACCCATTACAAAAGAAAAGACCACTACAATAAGGCAGCCTAACAATTGGTGAAAGAAAAAGGAATGCCCGCCATAAAGAAGACCATCGGTTGCAGCCGGATTTATTTTACTGCTGGCAAATACGCCGGTAAGTATCATACCTACTATTCCCCCAATTCCATGGCAGGGAAAAACATCTAATGTATCGTCAATTGTTGTTTTACCTCTTAAATGCACTGCCACGTTGGAGCAGATGGAGGCAAAAAATCCTATAAATATACTTTGCGGAATACCCACAAAACCGGCAGCGGGCGTAATGGCAACCAGTCCAACCACCGCACCAATGCAAAAACCGAGTGCCGACGCCTTTCTTCCGCGGAGCATATCAAAAAAGATCCACGAAAGACCTGCGGCAGCCGATGCAGTATTCGTGTTAGCCAGCGCATCAATGGCCAGGCTGTTGGCCGCAACTGCCGACCCTGCGTTAAAGCCAAACCATCCAAACCATAATAATCCCGTACCCAATAATACATAAGGAATACGGGCCGGCTTATTCTCTTCTTTTTCTAAATGTGATTTTCTTCTTTTTAAAACGATTGCGCCCGCCAGCGCCGCACAACCGGCAGAAATATGAACAACCGTGCCACCTGCAAAATCGAGCACCCCCATTTTGAATAACAGGCCGTCAGGGTGCCACGTCCAATGTGCAAGCGGCGTATAGATGAACAGGCCAAACAACACCATGAATAGAATATAGGACGTAAATTTTATTCGCTCGGCTGTGGCGCCCACCACCAATGCCGGTGTTATAATAGCAAACTTCATTTGAAACAGCGCGAATAATAGCAATGGAATGGTAGGCGCAAGGGGCCAGGGAGCCGCCCCGTTTATACCATGCATCATAAACAAGGAAGACGGATTGCCAATAACACCACCAATTGAGGGGCCAAAGGCCAGGCCAAAGCCTATTACCACCCAAAAAAGGCTCATCAATCCTGTCGCAATAAAACTTTGCAGCATGGTGGATATTACATTCTTTTTGCTTACCATGCCCCCATAAAAAAATGATAACCCGGGCGTCATCAATAAGACCAAAGCGGTCGAGATTAGCATCCACGAAATATCGCCGGTATTATAGATGCCGGAACCATCAAAATCTGACACAAGCGGAATAAAAATTCCAATAACTGCACAAACGGACAAAAGGATAAAAGGAATAGGATTTACCTTATTCATAATTTCTAATGATTTAAATAGAAAATTATATAAACCTATAAATTAAAAACGAAAAATTACAGGTATGATGCCAAAATCGGCATTTTTTTGAAATTCTGTTATTTAAATCTATAAAAAAAGCGTCTTCCGCGTTTTCAATTCTCACCAGGCATTAGCCGAGAAGATTTCAGTATATACAAGCTAAATAAGGGGCCTTTGTTACGCCTTCCGCCTCCAATAAAAAAAATAATGCAAAGTATGGTGTCGCCTTTTTAAAGGCAAAAAAAAACTACCCCGACTGCATAAGCAACGGGGTAATAAAAATGCGTACAAAATATCTCATTTTATGAAATCAACTTATTCAATGCTATAGACGGAATCAGTAAAATTCCTTTCCAGCATGGGTTCGATATTCTCTTCTTTCTTTATATGCGGCAGAATAAGTAAAGGCACCTTGCATTTAAAGATAAGATCTTTGGTTACGCTTCTTACAAATAACCTTTCGAACAAGGTGTGTTCGTGCGGAATTACCACTACCATATTTATTGAGCGATCCATTACAAATGAATTTAATCCCCGGGCTACGTTCTCTGCCTTAATAAACTCAAAGGAGGGATGAATGTCTGTCAGAAACCAATCCAGTCTCCCGGCCCGCATTTCTCTTTCCGCTTCTTCATCCATCGATTTATTGATAACCCTTACCACAAAAACCTTTGATGCGAAATATTCGGCAAGTTTTTTTATAGGTTCCAAAATATACGCGTCTTCTTTGTTGGTTATATCACTCGCCAGGGCAATGGCCTCAGGCGCGGCAAAAGAAGATTCAGCAGGCACAACAATGACCGGGATACCAGATTTCTTACACAGATCAGTTACGGTACTGCCGAAAAATTTTCTCACCTGCTTTCCCCGGTCTTTCATACCTACTACAATATGCGAAACATTATTTTCCACAGCAGCCGCAATAATAGCCTCTGTGGCTTGTCCTTCTTTGCTTTCGGTTGCCAGTGCAACTGTTCTCTGCGGATCTAAAGCTTCCGCTTCCTGCAAGAGCAGCTTGTAACTATTTCTTTCCAGTTCTTTGGGAGATAAATTGACTGTATTTTCGGGAAAACCCGCCGGCAAGTGGTAAGACGTAAAGAGAATCACTTTTGCTTTTATTGATCTGGCTAATTCAAAACCGTAGATGGTAGCATTGCGGGCAGCGCTGCTAAAGTCGGTAGCAATAAGTATAGTTTCCATATAATTTTTGTGTAAAACTATAAAACTGCTCAGCCGATGCGGGTGCGCTAAAACAGTGCAACTACTGATATATATCAGCTTTTAAACCGCTAATACAACCAACCAGGATTCTACGAATTTTCGCTTCCTAAAATAAGTCTTTAAGGGGCAAAAGAAGTGTTTCCCCCTTAGTCTATCGTGTGGACACCATTCGTAAAGTCTTTTTTGTTCCATTAGGAGCATCCTGTTTATAGAAAAATACATGGTAGTGTCGGATCCAAGCTCCGTAGGTGCTTCCTGTTTTGATGAATTTAGGCGGCTCCTATGGAGCCTGGATGCCCGATTGATCCTATATTCTATAAACAGGTAGCCCCTATGGGGCTATCTTAAGACTATCATTATAGAATTACATTGCTTGATTTCGACTAAAAAGCACATGCAAAAGATATGTCCACACGATAGCCCCTAAGTAGAATGTGAAGCGCTAAACTTTTTATGCCTCCTTCTCTTCTATGTGTTTTACTATGATACCTATGTGCCTATGTGGTTTTGGAATTTGCACCACATAGGCACAATAGAGAAACATAGGTTTTACATAGATTGAAAATATGGTCTCCTGGATATTTGCAGGCGGTTTTCTACCAGGTAAGATTTTATAACTGGTTATTGAAGTAAAGGGTAAGGTCGCCTTGTTGCAATACAAGGTCTATTTTGTTATAATTTCTTATCATCCAGTTGATAGAAGTGTCCCCCTTAGTAGAATGTAAAGCGAGATACTTTTTAAACCTCCTTACCTTCTATGTGCCTTATTATGATAACTATGTGCCTGCCCCGCCGAATGGCATGGGGTGCAAAATCCAAAACCACTTAGGCACAATAAAGAAACATAGGTTTCATATACATTGAAAATAAAATTTCAGTGAATATTTATGTCATAATCGTTGTTTTTTGGGGGAACAACAGAGGCAGGGAGGTATGGGAGTTGCACAAAGGGGCACCACTCCGTTTCGTATTGTGTCTCTGTGGTTCAACTACTATTTCAACTTCAAGCTTTCCATGCCCAGTTTCTTCATTCCTTCTTTTACTTCGGGGCAGCTCATAAATAAATTCCATAACAGTCCGCTGCGATAATTTTCAATCATTACGGTTACGGGCGCCTGGTTTAAACCCATGAACTTATCGGCGCACCAGTTCTCATCCAGGTTAAAGGCATCTTTAAAGCCATAAGCGCCCCATAAAAAATGGCCGTAATTACGGTAATAATTTTTTAGCGCGGCCATTGATTCATCCGGTGTATAAGCAAACGAAGCAAGTGCCCCGGTGGGCGTAATCTTACCATGATCGGCGTGGGCAACCGGTTCATCGGCCGAATACCCCCACAATCCATCGCTGGCAGTCAGGCCCCAGGCATCCATACCATACCCGTCATGATCTTCGGGATTTTCTATACAATACCGATAATTGATGAGCGCTATGTTTTTATTGTTATTAAAGTAGTTGGTATACGCATCGGTCATTTTATGCGGATCGAGGCCCATAAATGAATAATGAATAAAAAACAGCGGCCCGCCATTTGACACGCCCACCGGCAGCGGAATTCCAAAATAAGTTTTGCCATTGGCGTAATGAGATCCATCAGTGGTTTTGCCCCAGTTGGTGCGGTATTTTTGGGCAATGCTATCCCGGCTGGCCCATCCGCTATAATATATGCTGGCTGGTACCGGATGAGCCGGAGAAAAGATCGCCAGCAAATAAGTGATCATGGTTTCGTTCCACCCGATCAGCTGGTGATTAATGATCCATTGTTTATCGGGCGACCAGTGCCAGAACAAATATTTATTATCGGGGTAACGGCGATACCAATCCCACTCAACGCCCTGCCATATACGGTCAATACGCTCTCTAATCATTTTTTCCTGCGGCTGGTTACCGCTAAAATATTGCCTGGCAGTTAGCAAACCCTGCAAAAGAAAACTGGTTTCCACCAGGTCGCCGCCATTATCGCGCTGGCCAAAAAAGGGAACGACCTTACCTGTTACGCCATCTATAAAATGTGGAAAAGCCCCGTGAAATTTTTCAGCTTTTTCTAAAAATTCCGTGATCGTGGAAAAGCGTTCCACCGCCTGCTGACGGGTGATAAACCTGCGTTCGGTGGCCGCAATAATAGCCATGATTCCAAACCCCGATGCTCCGGCTGCTATCATATTATTCTTGCCTGGAATGTTCTCCAAAGCCAGGCCGCTGTTTGGTTCTGCACCCTCCCAATAATACCTGAAATGGGCTTCCTGCACCATGTCCAGTAATTCGTTATCGGTCATTTGTCGGGTGGTTGCTCTTGCCAGGTTTGAACGTGCCGTTTCTTTATACTGATGGTCGAGAAAACTTACCAGGTAGTAAAATGTCTTTCCTGTTTCGCCGGTAAAATCGGCGTAGCGGTTGTATATAGGCAACTGCACTCCTACCGGGTAAAAGCTTTTGCCATCAACCGAACGGTAGATCTTTACATATTTTATGTTATCGTCCGTTACAAACTTCCAGGTAATATCCACATGTTTTTCGTAGCCGACAGCCAATGCTATTTGTGGCTTTATGTCCAAAGCCACTTGCGGGTAATCCGGCACCAATTCCACCTGATCAATAAATAACGTGTGCTCATTTCCATCAGGTTCATTTTGTTTAAAAACGACCTTATCTAACTCCTTTAAATCGGCGGAGACTGCAAATTTATCCATTGGAATTTTCACGGTTATCCATTGGTTATAAACGAGCCTGGAAACATAATTCTGCAGCGGAATAAATGAGAACGTTTCCTCCTTTTTTCTGTTTCCTATGCTTATTAATGGCAAATCGTTTTTGGTGGTCGAACCGGATTGGACATACAGCCTCAGTGTCAGGCTGGTAGCATCGGCAAATTCATTTATCCCTCTTTGTTGATGAAACAAAATGCCTGCCTGCCAATTGCCCGATTTAGCGGATACATAATTCAGCTCAAGCGAATTGCCCGGCGTAAAAAACTGCTGATCGTTCACAGGCAGTTTTTGCCGCTTATTTTTAAGAAAGGAGGGTGATGTATAGGTTACCTCACTATAAAAATAGCTGCCGGGCATCGGGCTGTTGTCAAAAAAAATCTTGTCGGGTAAGCGGGGATGGGCATTGGCAATTACAACCAGGCAAACCGCCAAAAACCCCAGTCCAAAATTCTTCATACAAACGAAACTTTAAACATTTTTGCAATAAATAGCCATGGTGTTTTAATCATGCGCAGCCAATGTGGTCAAATTAATTTAAGTTAAGGTTTTAAGTGCGGGCTTTCAAAACCAAGTTTTTTCAGACCACCCTTCACGTCGGGGCAGCTCATAAATAAATTCCAGAGCAAACCGCTTTTATGATTTTCCATCATCACTACAATAGGGCCCTGGTCAATAGCCAGATACCGGGGTGTAAACCAGCCGGCGTCTTCGCTAAAGGCATCATAAAAACCGAATGGTCCCCATACCTTATCTTTTATTGTAGTAAACCAATGTTTCATAGCATACATACTTTGTTTGGGTGTATAAGGCATACTTGAAAGCGCTGCGGTCGGGGCAATCACCCCCAGGTCTCTTTTTACCGATGGAGCATGGCCTGCATACCCTTTAATTGAATAAGAGGACGTGAGCCCCCAACTGCCAGGCCCATAGCCCTTAAACTTATTAGGGTTCATTACACACCACACGTAGTTGATCATAGTCTGGTTGGTATTCTCCTGCCAGTAGTCGGCATATTTATCTTTTAATCCGCGCGGATCTAAGCCCAGGTACGAATAATGCGCCCAAAAAAGCGGCCCGCCATTTTCGGCATCGCCCTGGTGATTTAACTGCAGCGGATAACCAAAATGATTGGAGGGTTTAGCAATGCCGCCATTCTGCGCCCAGCCTTCATGGTAAACTTCAAGCGGCACGCTATGCGTGGGCGACGATGCAGCGAGCACATACATAATGAGACACTCGTTATAACCTTTCACCGGAAAATTCATTTCCCAGGAATTGTTGGGACTCCAGTGCCAATACAAAACATTCTTTCCGTTACGATACCAGTTAAAATCAATTCCTTTCCAAAGCTCGTCGGCCTTTGCTGCCAATGCTTTTTCTTCGGCATTGCCCTCTTTAAAAAACTGGCGGACACATAATAGCCCCTGCGCCATAAACGACGTTTCAACCAGGTCGCCCCCATCATCCTTTTTGCCAAACGGTTTTACCTTGCCGGTTTCTCCATTCCACCAATGCGGCCAGGCGCCATGAAAACGGTCTGCTGTAGCCAGGAAATCAGTGATCCTCTCCAACCGCCGCCTTCCTTCTTCGCGGGTAATGTAGCCCTGGTTAATACCCGATAAAATGGCCATCAATCCAAAACCGCCGCCGCCACTGGTAACGGTGCTCTTATCGTTTTGCGGATATACATTATCTGCATGATACCGCTCCCTTGCCAACCCGCTGTTAGGTTCGGCGCCCTCCCAAAAATAACGGAAAGTTGCCCGTTGCACAGAGTCGTAAATAGCGGTATATTCGGCAGGTATGGATTGCACGGCCAGCTTTCCATCCATGGAATAAGCAGCCAAATTTTTGTTGCCTGAGCAGGCCCATATCGTTAATATTACCTGCGTGCATAACCCCACAAAAAATATATACTTCTTCATAACCTTACATTTTTTCGATTGATTGTTTTTTGTTTTCCAACTGAATAATTCAATGGAGCTTTGGTTGCCCCGCCCTTTTGCGGGGCTCCGTTCAGCTATCTATCTTTATGCTGCTTTAATAATCCACTTGAATGAGCGTTTCTCCTTTTCATTAACCGCCAAATGGTTCAATTCAATAAGGCGCTCCCTCACACCATTAACTATAAACGGGGCGATGTGAACCCCAGCTTTTTCATCCCGTCTTTAACTTCGGGGCAACTCATAAACAGATTCCATAAAAGCTTGCTGCGATGGTTTTCTATCATAATTATTATGGGGCCCTGGTCAATAGCTAAGAACGAGCTGGCAAACCAGGGATCGTTCAGTTTAAACGCATCCACAAATCCATACTCTTTAAATATTTTATCACCCAATTTATAATAGAAAAACTTTAGTGCATCCATCGATTTATCGGGCGTATAAGGCATAGACGATAATGCCGCTGTTGGGGCAATCACCCCCACATCGTTGGAAGGTGAACTGGCTGTGTAACCATTGGGAATATCACTTGCCGTTAGTCCCCAGCTCTGGCTGCTATAACCGTAGTAACCAAGCGGATTGGCAACGCTATAGTTATAATTGATCAAGGTATGATTTTTTGCCTGTGTTTCGTAATTGGCATAGGCATCGTTCAAGTCAAAAGGGTCAATTCCCAAAAACGAATAATGTTCAAAAAATAACGGGCCCCCCAGTGCCGGGCCCAGCGGCAATGGTACGCCGTAATAATTGTTTCCATTTTTCATGGCGCCATTGTTTGCCCAGCCATTATCGTACACTACTTTAGGTATGCTATGGGTAGTTGATGAAGCAGCCAATACATAGGTAACCAAAGCCTCATTCCAGCCCTGTAGTTTTACATTCATATCCCAACTAAAATTGGGGCTCCAGTGCCAATACAAAACATTTTGCCCGCTCTGTCTGAACCAGTCCCATTCTACCCCATTCCACAATTCATTAATATCGTTGCGTAAGGTTATTTCGCTGGCGGCAGTGCCGCTAAAAAACTGTCGCGCTGTTAACAAGCCCTGCATTAAAAAAGATGTTTCCACCAGGTCGGCGCCATTATCTTTTGTACTAAAAGGCACCACTGCCCCGGTGGCCCCATTAATCCAATGAGGATATGCGCCATGAAATCGTTGTGCTTTATTCTTTAGAAAGTCCACAATTTTAATCAGTCTGTCCCGCCCTTCGGCACGGGTAATAAAACCCCTGTTTACCGCCGTTACAATACTCATAATGCCAAAACCCGAACCGCCTGAAGTAACCACGTCTCCCGAAGTATTTCTTTCTCTCGCCAGCCCGCTGACCGGGTGGCCAAAGTCCCAGAAGTATTTAAAGGTTTGGCGCTGCACCAGGTCAAGCAAAGCTGCATCGCTTATGCGGGTAAATTTGTCGGTTGAATCTATGGCGGTGATGAGTGTAGCCGAAAACAGGTTTTGTAACACCGCGCCCTGGGTCGACGCCACCTGACCGGAGATGGAAGTGCTGTACCGTGTTATATATTTTAGCGGCGTGGCAGGTTGAACAATCACCGTACTGTCGCCATTGGCGTAGGTTATTACAATTGGCACTACTGCACCCGAAGCCTCCCGTATTTCCACACCACCTGTAACCGTAGTTTTATTGACCGGCGCCGAAAACCGGTATTGAATAGCGGGTGTAATATTTAGATTGTATAAAGCCGCACCATCCGTAGCGGCTGTGCCGTTTATTTGGGTTGATGAAATTTGCAAAGGGGTGGTGGTTACAGGCGGCGTAACTGGTGGTGCATTAGAAGCGCTTTTACTGCACGAAACTACCAAAATGGAGATACAGGCAATAAGACAGCTGATCGTTGGGCGTAAAATCATTTAATCATTTTTTCCAAACATTTCAATTTTGTTTACCATCTGGCCGTTCTTCACCTGGCACAAACTAACTACGGCATCAATTTAAAAAAGCGCAGTGCGTCATTATTGGGGGATACCAGCAAAATATCTCCCAGTTTAGCATTCCTCGTCACTTTTGTATCGCGCAACTGCAAGGGTGGGCCTTTCAAACCCGGCACGGGAAGCGCTCTAATATTTTTACCATCAATTGTAAACAGGGCTAATGGTTGAGCATCATACCTGCCTTCGTAGGGTATAACATCAAAAAAGTTACCACCGCATACATAAGTGCCCGGCAAGGCAGGCGGGGGCAACTTTTCAAATGAGAAAATCGGCGCCATTTGCAGGTCTTTTGGCAGATCCTGAACCGTGAAATTTCCACGCCCATTATTAATAAACAATGCGGAACCCAGCCGTTCGGCCATCAAAGGCCGGGTATCATCAATCCAGCCATAAAAAACCTCCTTCATAGCAACGCCCGCATATTCGGAATTGAGAAGGTAATGTTTTTTAAGCAAGGGCATCGACTGTTCTATTTCATCTTTCGCTAAAAATGGGTATTCCTGTCCATTGAGCGTATATGACAGAAGTTGATCAACCTGTCCGTTATTGTCAAAATCGCCTACATACATTTTAACCGGGCCATTCTTGCCGCTCCAAAATTTATTATTGTACCCATAATTTCCGGCCAGTATATCCAGGTCGCCATCGCCATCTACATCACCCGACATAAGCGTTTGCCACCAGCCGGTAGTATTGGGCACCTGGCTTCGTTTAAATAATCCTTTGTTATTAGTGTACACGGTAAGCGGCATGAATTCCCCGGCAACCAGAAGGTCTGGATGCTGATCGTTATTGATGTCGGCAAACACGGCGGAGGTAACCATGCCAATTTTATCAAGGTCAATCATAGCCTTACCGGCAATCGAATAAGTACCTTTTCCATTGTTAATGAGCAGGTAGGATGTTTGAGCAATCCCATAAGCAAACGCATCGGCCAGCGTTCCTACAAACAAATCTATATCGCCATCGTTGTCAACATCGGCAGTAGTTACACACGACTTATTTTTTGCGATGGACGGCAATGCATTGGCAGCCCGGTTAAAATTTCCCTTGCCATCATTAAAGTAAAGCCTGTCGGGCAATAATGGATCTTCATTTTTTAACTGGTTGCCTCCGCTCACTACGTATAAGTCTATGGTGCCATTGCCATCGGCATCAAAAAAAGCTGCATCCACATCTTCAAACGCCTTGTCGGTTTCCAAATCCACAAGCATAGCATTCTTATAGGTTCCGTTGCTTTGTTGCAGCATCACTGCCCCAGGCTGACCTGCGGCACCGCAAACAAAAAAATCCTCGTAGCCGTCGCCGTTTACATCGGCCACAGCCACCTTTGGCCCCCGGGTCGATTCTTTGTGGGGAATAAGATATTGGTTATTAAAATCCACAAAAGCGTTTTCCCGGTGTTGCCATTGTATCAGTATATCTTCTACCGGTTGTATAACAGCCGGTTGCGGCTTTAAAAACGAGGCTGGGTTAAAACGGCCAGTGGCCTCTTTTTCACTGGCTGTTACCGTTTGGCCGTTGGCAACACTGCGTATCACCTGGTATTTTTGTGAAGGCCAAACTACCACCAGGCTGTCTGCCTGGCTTAGGGTATCTAATCCAAAATGCAACCGCGCCTCACAGGAAGACTGGAAGCCCCGGGTGGGCATTAATTGCTGGTATTGCATACCGCCCCGGGCAAACAAATAAGTTTTGCAACCAATTCCCTGGGTGTTCAGGCTATCACCCTTAAATCTAATATTGATGTAATTTTTTGACTGCAGATTATTTTTTAGAATTACGGCCGGAGCATTCAGCGCATTGATCACCATATCCAGCCGTCCGTCATTATCCAGGTCGGCATATGCCGCGCCGTTGTAATAACCACTCATTTCGCCGGTTCCCCAATTGAGGCTAACATCGGCAAAATCGAGGTTGCCATTATTTTTAAAGAAATATGGGTGAGAAGCACCGTCGGGCATTTTTTCCAATGCTTCATCATCCAGGCTTCTGTCATTTCCATCGATCTTTTGCATAGCAAGGTGGCTGACAAACTGTACATAATCGAGGTCAACGGGCCTTTTTACAATGCCACTACTTACAAACAGATCCTTTTTACCATCGTTATCAAAATCGGCGAAAAGGGGTGCCCAGCTCCAGTCAGTAGCAGCTACGCCTGCCAGTAAAGCCACCTCGCTAAAACTACTTCCGTTGCCGTTGTTGCGATGTAAACAGTTTTTTGAATATTGATCCTGGTAACCGTTTTTAATTAGTTTGAAATTGTAGATATCCGGATTTTCATCACTTCCATAAGTCTTCAACACCTTTTCATCGGGAGGCAGCATGTCGGCAGTAAAAACATCTAACTGCCCATCGTTGTTAAAATCGGCAATATCGTTGCCCATGCTAAACCGGCTAAAATGCCCAAAATGCAGGGCCCCGCTTTCGGTAAAGGTGCCGTCGCCATTGTTCACATAATAATAGTCATTCTCGTGAAAGTCGTTGCCTATGTATAGATCATCCCATCCATCGTTGTTAAGGTCGGCAACTGCAAGGCCTAACCCATAGCCAAGACTGCTTTGATAAATTCCTGCTTGCTGCGACAAATCGGTAAACCTTGCCGCTGCTGTATTCAGGTCATTTCGGTAAAGCCTGTCTCCGGTTTGGGCATTGGGCTTCCGGCGGTTACTCGTATCAACTATATTTTCGTGGGGCCGGTTAGACTGATTGAGGAGGTAACAATCCAGGTCGCCATCGTGGTCAAAATCGAAAAAAGCAGCCTGGGTACTGAAGCCGGAAAAATCCAATCCAAAGATAATGGCCTGCTCAGAAAAAGTGTTGTTGCCGTTATTAATAAAAAGTTGGTTTCGGCCTTGCAGTCCATGTACCTGGCTTACTGCCGATACATAAATATCCAGGTAGCCATCACCATTTACATCGGCCATAGTTACACCGCTACACCAGTCTGCAATGCCGGCCACACCCGCTTTATCTGTGATATCCTCAAACTGAAAATTGCCTTTGTTCAGGTATAGTTTGTTGTTGCCAAAACTATTGGCGGTAAAATAGATATCCGCCAGACCATCGTTGTTAATATCGCCGGTTGCCACGCCGCCGCCATTATAATAATACAGGTAGTACAGTATTCCAAACCCATCGCGTTTTTCCAGGTTATTGGCAAAACGAATATTCGTAGCTGATGCCGGCAGCCTGGTAAAACCTGTGTCTTTTTTATTACATGAAACAATTAAAGCAATGGCTAAAACAATTTTCAGCTCTCTTAACAACCGCATTTGTATAATCGAAAATTTCGACATTAATGTTAACGAAAAAAGGGTTGTAATTATCTTACAACCCCCTTCAGTATTTTGTTACTTCTATAATTTTTTAGTAAAAAGATTATTTATTTCAGCGGGAGATAATGGCGTAGTAAATATGCGGAACTGGTCTAAAGCGCCATTAAAGGACTTAGCCCAGGTTTCATTTCCGTGGCTGGCAAAACTAGGCGTGGTTTGAAAAGCAAAACTTCCTAACACTACACCGGTTGCATTGTCAAACTTCAGGTTTCCATAATTGCCCCCACCAAGAACTTTATTATTAATACCTGTTGCTACACCGTCTTTATATAAAGTAACTTTTGATGTTGCAGCATCATAAACAAGTGCAATATGTGTCCACTTACCCAAAACGTTTTTCAGCTTCACATCATCATTTTGCAGCCACTCCTCTCCTCCACCTGTAACATTTGCATTTAATAAATGAATTTTCATAAAGACAGCATTGGCATCTGCAGGATCACTATAATTTTCCAGAAAGATTTCAACATTCCCCCAAAACTGTGTGCTGCTACTAATGGCAAATAATCCCTGTGCTCCGCCTTGTACAGGACCTGCGGCGCCTTTCATCCAAAAAGCAACTGTTAAACTTCCCGGGGTTTTAAGACCAGCTGCCACTGGGGTAGAGGCAATGTATCCTCCCGTTCCAATCTGGGCAGCATCACCTTCTGTTACACCTGGTACAAAAGATACAGCCTGGGTGGTCGTAGCCATTCTATATTCGCCGGTATCCCTGGCATTGCCGTTAAAATGCCAATAACTTTTGCTACCCATTAAAGTGAGGGTCGGTGGTGGCGGATCAAGAATCAATTCCTTCAATACAGGACGATCTAATTTTTGGCAGGATGTAAGGATAAGGCCGAAGGCCATTATGAACCCAATTGCCAAAACCAAACGCTTATTAAATTTCATATAGTAAGATTTAAAAAAAATAATTATTAATAATCAGGATTTTGAACCAATACGCCACCTGATTTATCCACCTCATTTTGAGGTATTGGCAACAACCTGTGTTTGGCCTGATAACCTGGGCTACCCGAGGCTGGCAAAACCGTTACATCAATACCCCAGCGCACCAAATCCCAAAATCGATATTCTTCCATAGCCAGCTCAACAAAACGTTCGTGTATTATTGCCGTACGAATCGTCGCCTGATCTGTAGAAGTAACTTTTGGCAAAACAGCATTATCTGATCCCCTTGCCCTGCCTCTGATCATTTCTAACCAGCCAAGTGCATCTGTTGTGTTTTGTGTACCACCTATTTCGTTTGCGGCTTCGGCTGCCATTAATAAAACGTCCGCATAGCGCAAAATCCTATGATTCATCCATGGTCCAAACCGATTGTTCTTAGCTAAACGGTCAGCAGGGTTTGTGTACACCTTTTTGTTCCAATAGGGTTGCGCAATGGTAGGTACTGGCGGCACATTTTCTCCATACAATGGATCTACCTGGCCCGAATATAAAATTGTTGCAATTCTTCTTCGATCACCGGTTTCGTATTCATCAACTAATTTTTGCGTTGGTACGTTCCATCCCCAGCCAAGATCCCATTGACCTGCGCCCCGAACACCCTGAACGTTGGTATAAATTATTCCCAGGTTTTGGGTAGGCGTATAAAATGCCTGTATTTCAAAAATTGACTCAGGTCCATTTTCCCCCTCGTTTCTAAACTGCCTGCCATAATCGCTTACCAGCGCATACTGGCCTAACCCAATCACACTTTTGCAGGATGTAAGGGCCGCTGCCCAATTTTTACGCCACATTAAAGTTTGAGCCTGTAAAGTAAGCGCCGCTCCTTTTGTGATACGGCCAACAAACTTTGACTCCCATGCTACCGGCAAGTTGGCTATTGCATCCTGCAGATCGGCATCTATAAGGTTAAAGATTTCGCCAACCGGAGCCTTTGGTTTATTTACCTGTGCGGCATCATATATTTTAAAATCAATTTTAGGTATGGGTCCAAATGCCCTGACCATGTGGAAGTAGGTGAAGGCCCTTAAAAATCTGGCTTCTGCTTTATTTGCCAAAGTATTGGCATCGGTAAGTTTTAACGAGTCAATATCTGAAATAATGGAATTTGCCGAAATGATAAGCGCATAGTGCGACGTCCAATATTCCTGTATGCCACCATTACTTTTATCGTACTGAAATTCATCGTACATAAGACCCTGTGCTGCACCATCACTGGCCGAGCTTCCTTTAACTGCTTCATCTGATCTGAAATTTTCAATTCCCAAAAAAAGGTGGTGGTTAAACCCGTTTGCCCGCAAAAGGGAATAGGTGGCGAAAATTTTGCTGTCGAAAGAACCTGCGGGTATATCTTCATCTATATACCTGCCCAAAGGCTGACGATCCAAAAAGTTTTGTTTGCATCCGGAGATTACCAAAAGCAGGCACACAACCGGTAAACTCCATTTCATTATAGTTTTCTTTTTCATATAAACAATCTTAAAAATTTAAGTTAATACCGGCACTATAAATTGCCGGAACCGGATAAGTTCCGTTATCAACACCAAAACTTGTGGCAGAACCTCCAATTTCGGGTGTATAACCGGTGCTGTTGGTAAAAGTTCCAATGTTTTGAGCGTTCAGGTAAATACGCAGCGATTTAATTTTAGCCCGGCTTAAAAAACCCTTGTCAAAAGTGTATCCCAATTGCACATTCCTGATTCTAAAGAAACTACCATCCTCGATCCAGTAAGAGGAATTTTGATAGTTATTGGCTCTTTTCGTATTTAAAATAGGTTCCCAATTGCTGGTACCCGGCCCATTCCACCGTGCAAGCCGTTCAACCTGGTAATTAAAATCGGCAAAAGTGCCCTGGTTCCATGCCCTGAATATTTCATTACCATAAACACCCTGCATATCAACGCCAAGATCAATATTTTTATAATTAAAATTTACCGATCCTCCATACATAAAATCGGGTGTAGGATTTCCGATTATGGTACGGTCAGCAGTTGTAATTTTTCCATCACCATCTATGTCTTTAAACTTAATATCTCCCGCCGAAACATTTCCAATCATACTTGTGGGACTTTTTGCCACCTCGGTATTTGATTGGTAAATACCATCGTGCACATAACCATAAAAATAACCAATAGGAAAACCTGCAGTCGTACGTGCGGGACCGTTAATGATAGCAAAACCGGTTTTATTAAGCCTGGTCACCTCATTGCTAACGGTAGTAAAATTTCCTGAAACCGAATAACTGAAGTCGCTGTTTACATTCTGGTTCCAGGTTGCTGAAAATTCGAACCCGCTATTTTTAATTTCACCGAGATTACCCAGGCCGGGCAGAGTACCCGACGGGCCGTCAATAAGGGTAAGTACGTCTTTAGTTGTTTTTCGGTAATAGTTCATCTCAAAATGAAGCTTGTTCCTTAATGTATTCAATTCAATACCGGTTTCCCATGAATGTACGGTTTCCCAATTGAGGTTTGGATCGGGAATATATTCTCTTTCAAGCGCTGCAACCACATTCTCACCAAATACACCGGAGTTCGCATTGGTTAAGGTAGGAAAAGCCGGATACCTGTATCTGTCATCAATATTCTTATTACCTAAAATTCCCCACGAACCTTTTAGTTTCAGGTAATCAATAGCGGTAACATCCGCAAAAAAGTTTTCTTTGCTAACTACCCAGCCAAGACCCACAGCTCCAAAGTTTTTCCATTGGTTACCTAAACGGTAAAACTGGCTGCTGCCGTCTCTTCTAAAACTAGCATTAATCAGATAACGCTGCTGGTAATTATACAATGCCCTTCCAAGGAATGATAAAGACGCATCTTCCCATGAACTGCCTCCGCCTTGTTTAGTTGAGGGATCCCCCACAGCATCTACAAACCACTTATCAGGATTGTTAGGTATAACCTGCGCTGTTCCCTGTTGAACGGTTGAATTTGTACCTTCAAATGAACGATAATAGGTAGTTACACCGCCCAATAACTGAAGATCGTGCCCCCCGCTAAACCTGTTTTTGTAGGTTAACAGGTAGTCCATTTGGGTCTTGGGATAAATATTCTGGCTTTGCGAAACTGAAGTCGTTCTTCTTGAAGTGTCTCGCTTATTTGTTCCAACAATGTCGGGATTGAATACTGATATAATTGGCTGGTAAGACCTGCTTGTATTAAACCCATAGTCGGCGAATAACTGCGCCCTGAAATTAAAATGCTTCAGAAAGTCAACCTCTCCGAAAATACTTCCAACTGCCCGAAATTCACGGGAGATAAGGGTATTCGCTTCAGTTTCTACACTAACCAAAGGGTTAAATACCTGTGCTCTTTGAAAAGCAGGTAAAGTGTGAAACAAACCGGATGCTGCGTCCATTACAGGCGCAATAGGTGCAGCACGTATAGCGGAACCTACACCCTGGTTAAGCGGTTGTTCGGCCCTGTAGGCATTAAGGTTTAATCCAAATTTGACTGACTTTGAGACCCGCAGTTCATCACTAAAATTCAATGTATATTTTTTATACTTTTCGTTCTTTATTAATCCATCTTCATTAATCACCCCAAGGCCCATATAGAAGCGGTTTTTTTCCGAGGCCCCGGTTATACTTACATTGTTATAGTTTATAATGGCATCCTGAAAAATCTGGTCCTGCCAGTCGGTATTGGCATTCCAAAAATTATAATTAAATGCCGGATTACCCTGGTTGACCAATTGTTCATCATACAATTGTTTAAACTGAGCTGCGTTAGCCAAACTGATACGGTCCTGCACTTTCTTTATACCAACCGACGAATTAAAGTTTACCAGCAACTGCCCTGCTTTTGCCTTTTTAGTTGTTATTGCTATGGCACCATTTGCACCTCTTACTCCAAAAATCGCGAGGCTCGAAGGATCTTTTAAAACCTCAATCGATTCAATATCCGCAGGGTTTAAGAAGCTTATATTATCGTTTAAAATACCGTCAACGATATATACAGGTTTAACGCCATTAATAGTATTGGTACCCCGAATTCTAACATCGGGCTCCGAACCAGGCCTTCCTGAGTTTACAACTGACAGCCCGGTTACTTTACCTTGCAACAGCGACATAGCATTAGCGGCAGGTTTATCAGCTATATCTTTTGCTTTAACTGTGGCGATAGAACCAGTAAGATCTCTTTTATTTGCAGTTCCATATCCAATCACCACCACTTCCTGCGCCAGTTCGGTTCCACCCGTTGAAGTAAGGGAAACTTCAATGTTTGACCTTCCTGCTACGCTAACCTCTTTGGTATTATAATTAATAGAAGATATAACCAGCGTTGCACCAGAAGCCGCGGCAATACTAAACTTACCGGTGTTATCGGTAGAGGTACCGCGCGATGTGCCTTTTACAGTTACTGAAGCACCGTTTAGCGGTTTATCATCAGCCCCTGTCACCGTTCCGGTAACCAGTCCGCCCTGGGCATACAATATTGACGTTAAGAATATTGATAAAAGAAACAAAATGGCCGGTTTAATTCCGCGGCCCAGGGAAGAAGGACTTATTAGTCGGTTTGTTTTGTCTGTTTTCATATAGCTGGAGGTTAAGAAAATTTTCGAGTCAATGTTTTGGCAGTTTAAATTTTAATTCGGGCCAATAACCTTCCTGGGAAGGAAAGAGGATACTATTGAATAAAATATTATAATTCATTTTTGGCATGAATCGCTTAAGGGTACAATCGTAAAGAAATAGCAGGGGAAGGGCTAAATAATGGTAAGAGTGCAGATGTTCGCTTTTCGCTGCTTAAACTTTACATAAATTTTAATTTGATTCGGGTGATGCATTTATCGTACCACGCCTAAATTTCATTTATGGAATGATACATGAGGTATCCCAATATCAGGCGTAAGAATTAAAATATTTTAGGCTAAATACTATACTAACACTCGTTAGTATTAAATTAAAAATCCTTATATTTGCCTTCCAGCAAGGGAACATGTTTTATGAACGATAAAGAGCAAATATTTAAAGATAAGATCGATAGAGAGATCAAAATTGAGCCAAAAGATTGGATGCCTGAGGACTACCGGAAAATGCTGATTCGCCAGATAGGCCAGCATGCACATAGCGAAATTGTGGGTATGCTGCCTGAAGGCAACTGGATAACCAGGGCGCCATCTCTTAAAAGAAAAGCAACATTGCTTGCTAAGGTACAAGATGAAGCCGGGCACGGCTTATACCTTTACAGCGCGGCGGAAACACTAGGAATTACCCGCCAGCAAATGATTGAACAATTACATAACGGTAAGGCCAAATATTCTTCCATATTTAATTACCCAACTTTAACATGGGCAGATCTGGGAGCCATAGGCTGGCTGGTTGACGGTGCAGCCATCATGAACCAAATACCTTTGTGCCGCAGCAGTTATGGCCCATATAGCCGGGCCATGGTTCGTATTTGTAAAGAAGAGAGTTTTCACCAGCGCCAGGGCTTCGAAATCTTATTAACGCTGTCAAAAGGCTCCGATGCACAAAGAAGAATGGCGCAGGATGCATTGAACCGCTGGTGGTGGCCAAGCATTATGATGTTTGGTCCAACTGATGATGAAAGTCCCAATACTGTAAAGAGTATGGAATGGAAAATAAAACGTTTTACCAACGATGAACTAAGGCAGAAATTTATTGATGTGTGTGCAGAGCAGGTAAAATTTTTGGGACTTACGTTACCCGACCCAGCTTTAAAATGGAACGATGAAAAAGCACATTATGATTTCGGTGCCATCAACTGGATTGAATTTTGGGAGGTCGTCAATGGTAACGGCCCGTGCAATAAAGAAAGAATAGACGCCCGTAAAAAGGCGCATGATGAGGGAGATTGGGTACGCCAGGCTGCAAATGCCTTCGCTGAAAAGAAAAAAAGATCGTCATTGGCTGCGGCTTAAAATACATATTGGTGGAAGGGGAGCCGAAAGACCTTTAACGATTGCTTGCTATAATTTCAACCGGCTCCCCTTCCACCAAATTTTTTATATGAATACTGAATGGCCATTATGGGAAGTGTTTATAAGAAGTAAGCAGGGCCTTGACCATAAACACGTTGGAAGCCTGCATGCTGCCGATGCCGCCATGGCCATAGAAAATGCCCGCGATGTTTACACCCGCCGAATGGAAGGCGTAAGTATATGGGTTGTAGAAAGCAAATACCTTCATGCCAGCAACCCCTCCGATTCCAATAGTCTTTTCGATCCCGCAAACGACAAAGCATACCGCCATCCCACTTTCTACCAATTGCCCGAAGAGTTAAAGTATATGTAGCTTTTTGAAATTTAAGACTTGTTTAATATGCATTTATGTAAATTGAACAAAAACAAATTACTTTAACCTTTTTGGAATTACGGAACTATAACTTGCCAGTAGTCTGATAATTTAATATGACTAACACTTTTCCAGATCATACAAACCTGCCAGATAATATTCTCATTGCGTTAATCGAATATACTCTTCACCTGGCTGATACGTCTCTTATATTAGGACACCGCAACAGCGAATGGACGGGTCATGGACCCGCTCTGGAACAGGATATCGCTATCAGCAATATTGCATTGGATCTTATAGGACAGGCACGAAATTTTTACCAATACGCGGCTTCACTTATAAATGAGAATCCCGGAAAATATAATTTTGATAATGGGTATAAAAGGCCTGTCACCGAAGATGATCTGGCTTATTTGAGAGATGCCATCGATTTTAAAAATTTATTGATTACCGAACAAACAAACGGCGACTGGGCTAAAACCATATTAAGGCAATTTTACTTTAGCACATGGCAATACCTGCTGTTTAGCCAGTTGGAAAAAAGCACCGATACCCAGTTAGCTGCAATAGCCGAAAAATCTTTAAAAGAAACCACTTACCATGTTAGGTGGAGCAGCGAATGGGTAATACGCCTGGGTGATGGAACCCGCGAAAGCCACCAGCGGATGTTTGAGGCAATTTCATCGCTACAAAATTTTTGCGGCGAAATGTTTGAACCGGCTGAATATGAAATACTGCTGGCAAAACAAAAACTGGGTGCCGAAATCAAAATGCTAAAACCCGAATGGCAAAATAAAGTGATACATATTTTTGAAGAGGCAACCTTACCTTTTACCGAACCAAAGTGGTCGCAGACGGGTGGCAAAAAAGGAAAGCATACTGAACATATGGGTTTTATTTTAGCCGAAATGCAGTTTCTACAGCGGGCATATCCCAACTCTATTTGGTAATTGCATTGCCTTTTTATTAAAAAGCGCCTTTGTTCTTATGACAGAAAACAATCAACATACAAACAAAGACCCGACGACCAACCTGCCAAACGGCTTGCCAAATAATACGGGGCCCGATGAAAAAAAAATCTGGCATATTTTATCGCAGGTCAACGATCCGGAGGTGCCGGTATTATCTGTCTTAGACCTGGGGATTGTAAGAAAGGTATTGATTGAACAAACGCCTGGCTATGACGAAAAAATTAAAAGCCCGGCTATAGAAATTACCATCACACCCACTTACAGCGGCTGCCCTGCCATGGATGTAATTTCCATGAATATTCGATTTGCATTATTGCAGGCAGGTTACAAAAATATTTCAATAAAAAGCGTTCTTTCACCCGCCTGGACAACCGATTGGATGACCGAAGAAGGTAAACAGAAATTGAAGGCCTACGGTATTGCGCCGCCCAATCCCAGCCAAAGTGTTTGCAGCACAGAACCCTTTCAGGCAGAAGAAGCCATACAGTGCCCGAGGTGTAATTCATATCATACACAACTGATCAGCCAGTTCGGCAGCACTGCCTGTAAATCGTTTTACCGGTGTCTTGACTGTAAAGAGCCTTTCGACTATTTTAAGTGTCATTAGCCATGTAACCGCAAAGCGGTATTATTAACTTCGCTTAAACGTATGCACCTATGAGCTCAATTCTTTTTGAATTAAAAGATAACATTGGTTTTATAACCCTAAACCGGCCCGGCAAGTTAAATTCGTTTAACCGGCAGATGTCATTGTTATTGCAGGAGTATTTACAGCAATGCGAGGCTTCGGATTGCAGGGCGGTTTATATAACAGGCTCCGGAAAAGCTTTTTGTGCCGGCCAGGACCTTGAAGAAGTAATTGACCCTGACGGACCGGGAATGGATGCGATATTAAAGGAGCAGTTGAACCCTATTGTGCATCAAATTCAGGCGCTCCAAAAACCGGTGATAGCTGCTGTTAACGGTGTGGCAGCAGGCGCAGGGGCCAACATCGCCCTTTGCTGCGATGTAGTGGTAGCGGCCCAATCCGCCTCGTTCATCCAGGCGTTCAGTAAAATAGGGTTGATACCAGATAGCGGCGGAACCTTTTTTCTTCCCCGGCTGGTCGGTCATCAAAAGGCAAGTGCCTTAATGATGCTGGGCGATAAAGTACCCGCAGCGGAAGCCGAAAGTATGGGCATGATTTAT
Organism: Chitinophagales bacterium; assembly: GCA_038204535.1. Lineage (GTDB taxonomy): Bacteria > Bacteroidota > Bacteroidia > Chitinophagales > Chitinophagaceae > Segetibacter. Next base: position 26,805 of record JBBRCW010000044.1, read on the forward strand.
AAAGTTTATGGTGATGTTGAATTTGAAGCGGAGAGTAAACAGCTTGCCCTAAGACTGGCCCAAATGCCCACCCAGGGATTGGCACTTACCAAAAAGGCCTTAAAACTTTCCAATACCAATACCTTATCCATCCAATTGGATCTGGAAGACGAGCTGCAGAAAGCTGCCGCGGCTACCAACGATTTTAAGGAAGGAGTACAGGCATTTATCGAAAAAAGAAAACCCGTTTTTAACGGAAACTAGCTTAATAAACCATACCATGCCGGCAGCCGATTTAATGAATGAACTATACAGCAACGACTTGTTTAGCCAATGGCTGGGCATTGAATTTTTAGAACAGAAAGCGGGGTTCTGCAAACTGCGCATGACTATAAGAAAAGAGATGTGCAATGGATTTGGCATTGCACATGGCGGTATCACTTATTCACTTGCAGATAGTGCTCTGGCATTTGCTTCAAACAGTTACGACCGGCAGGCAGTTTCTAT
>JBBRCW010000045.1:0-26910 GCA_038204535.1 Chitinophagales bacterium
ATCGCGGCAACCGATTGGAGCTGGGCGCCTTTATGGGTCGATTTTGATAACGATGGATTGAAAGACCTGTTTATCTCCAACGGTATTCCAAAGCGGATGAACGATATTGATTATATCAATTTTATATCGGATAACGAGATACAGCAGCAGATAATCGATAACAAGATTCAGGAGACCAACGCCGCCCTGATCGACAAGTTTCCGCAAATAAAACTGCCCAATAAATTTTATAGAAATACCGGCAACTTAATGTTTCACGACCTGGAAAAGCAAGTGGGTAACGATGCCGCTACCTACTCTAACGGGGCGGTATATGCCGATTTTGATAACGACGGAGATCTTGATATTGTGGTGAATAATATTGATGAACCCGCCTTGTTATATCAAAACAACAACAACGAGCTGCGTAAAAGCAATTTCATCGATCTTAAGCTGCAAGGGCCTGCCGCCAATAGAAATGCCATTGGTTCAAAAGCGGTGGTGTTTACCAAAGATGGCGGCACCAGGTTGTACGAGAAATTTCCCGTTCATGGGTTTCAGTCCAGCATGGAGATTCCACTGCATATCGGGCTCGATTCCTCGGCTGTCGATTCCATGATACTCATCTGGCCCGATAACACCTTTCAGCAGGTGCCGCTGAATAAAACAAACCAGCAAATTTCGATCACTTATCAAACCGGTCATCCCGTTTTTAATTACGATCGGTTAACCCAACCGCTAAAGAAAAATATTCCTGTTGCGGCCAACATCACCCAAAACACGCATTTGGATTATCTGCATAAGGAGAATGCATTTCCCGAATTTAACCGCGAACCTTTGCTGCCCCACGAATTATCAACCGAAGGGCCGGCGCTGGCCATTGCCGATGTAAACCACGATGGGCTGGAGGATGTTTATTTTGGTTCGTCGCGAGACCATAAAAGCGTGCTTTATCTGCAAACAAAAAACGAAAAATTTGTACGGGTGCCCACGCCGGCCTTCGATGCCGATAGTACTTACGAAGATGTGGATGCTGCCTGGGCAGATGTGAACAATGATGGCAATATTGACCTGGTGGTGGCCAGCGGCGGCAACGAGTTTTTTGGGCAGGAGCCCTATCTTTCGCCACGCGTTTACATCAACGATGGTAAAGCAAATTTTACACGCAAAGCCGACGCGTTTAGCCAATTATATATAACCGCATCAACTGTTGCGCCTTTTGATTTTAATGGTGATGGATACATGGACCTCTTTATAGGCGCACGTACAGTACCATGGGACTATGGTAAAATTCCCCGGTCGTATCTGCTGTTAAACGATCATACCGGGCGGTTTACTGACGTTACCGATACCTATGCGCCGGGTCTTGCACAGGCGGGTTTTGTAACCCAGGCAAAATGGTTCGATCTGGACAAAGATGGCGATCAGGATCTCTTACTGTCTTTAGAGTGGGGGAGCCCGACCGTTTTTCTGAATAACAAAGGGCATTTTACAAAAAAGGTATTGAGCGATAAAAATGGCTGGTGGAATTTTATGTTACCGGTGGATGTTGATGGCGATGGCGATATAGACCTGGTGGCAGGTAATCTTGGCCTCAACAGCCGGCTGCGGGCGTCAGACGCCGAACCCGTAAAGATGTATTATAACGACTTTGACGACAACGGAAAAAAAGAACAGGTGCTGACCTATTTCTTAAAAGACAAAGAAATACCGTTTGCCAATAAGGCCGAACTTGAAAAACAAATACCCGTTTTAAAGAAACGTTTTTTATATGCTAAAAACCTGGCTGAAGCGTCGCTGCAAGATATTTTTACTAAAGACAAACTGTCGTCGTCTGATGTGTTTACCGCCAATTACTTTTCGAATGCCGTATTCATTAACGATGGCAAAATGAATTTCATCGCCAGGGCCTTGCCATGGCAGGCACAGTTTAGCAGCTTTCGCGATGCGGTGGTAGTGGATGCAAATGGCGATAAGCTGCCCGACCTGTTATTGGTGGGTAATTATTACGATAACAATATTGAAATGGGCCGGTACGATGCGGATTATGGCACGCTGCTCTTAAACAAGGGCAATGGAAATTTTTCGTACCAAATGGTTAATGGACTGGTCGTAAAAGGGCAGTCAAGGCATATTAAGAATATTACAATTGGCAAAAACACCGCTTTGGTTATAGCCCGCAACAGCGATAGCGCCATGGTGATCCGGTTGCAAAAACCTGTGGTTAAATAACCTTCGTCGTCCTGGGTAATAAACGATGGATCTCGATTCCGTTGTTGGTCGCCTGACCAACAATCTGCTATCTGAATTTAAAATGTATCCTTGTACAATCTACTTGGGCTATTGAATAACCGGGTAATAAATACGTGTCACCCATTTGGCGCTGTCGGGTTGGCGAATACGGTCTGTCTCTAATACCTGGAAAGGGATAGCCATAATGGTCTTTCCATAATCGCTGATGTAATAGCGCATCATATTTAAGGCATGATTTATAGAGCCGTCTCCACCGGTAACTTTGGTTATTAAGAAATTTCCTTTTACCAGGTTTCGCTGTAAATAAGGCGCTTCAACCGGTATTTTTTTATCTATCGGCAAGGCTACCATTAATTGATAACTGTCGTCGGCCTGCTTCGTAATATTCATCATGGGTTCAGTGGTTTGCCGGGCACCTTTTGCTGAGGCATAATTTTGCAGTTTGTCTACACATTTATAAATATCCTGTGTTTGAGGATAAGACGGATGCGGCACTTTCATAGCCACTAATATGGTGTCGTCGGTTGATGCTACATGGAAACGATAGCCGTAAACTTTTTCGTCATTCTCAACAAAGCGCTGCAGGTTGTCCATGATGGCGGACATATTTTTTTTTAATTGAACTGCCTGCAGGTAACGCTGCACTTTTACAAACGGATTGTAGCCGGTGGGCAGATCGCTTTGCCATTTAAAGGCGCTGGAGTCTTTTGTAACCGGTAAAATGGTAAACAGGCTGTTTGTCTCAAGGTCGTGGCTGGTAATTTTTATTCGGGCGGCATTGTGTAATATTTCAGTAATTTTAAAGGTGTCGTTGTTATAAGTAAACAAAGGTGCATTAACGGTGGTTCCGTTCTGTTGGTCGTTCGGTTTTGTTGCCCACTTAGCCCAGTTTGCTGGTTCTGCAATCTGTCTGAATATTGCTTCCGAATTGGCATGCACTACATTGATGGATGATAATTTTAACGAGGCGGGTATAAAAATATAAATGGCAATTATAGAAAGCAGTACAACACTGAGCGCCACTACAAGTAAACGTTTCATGCCTGCAAATTATGGGTTTTAAAGAGTAAGTACGGTTAGCGCTTTAAAGGTTAACAATCTTGTGCATGCAAACAAAAAATGTGCTGTTTTGCTTTTGTTAATTGTCGCCTTCGGTGGTTATAATAAAATTGCATAAATACACTTTCCCGTTTTACATCAATTTATCTTTGGCGCATGCCCGCCCAAACTTTAAAATACGCTCCAAAAACTTTAAGCTGCATGCTGCTGTTTTGCTGGGTATTGATAATGGCGGTTTCCTGCACTTCAAAACAAAACAACATTGCCGGCGATCCATTATTCATTTTGCAACCTTCTTCATCTACCGGTATTGGTTTTAAAAACGAGGTGACCGACAACGAAGAGATGAACATTTTTAATTACCATAATTTTTATAATGGGGGTGGCGTTGCCATTGGCGATGTAAACAACGATGGTAAGCCGGATGTATTTTTCACTTCGAACCAGGGCGCCAATAAATTATACCTGAATAAAGGCAACTGGCAATTTAACGATATAACCGAAACTGCACAAATAGTCAGCAGGCATAGCTGGCACACGGGTGTAAGTATGGTTGATATTAATGGGGATGGCTGGCTGGATATCTACGTTTGCAATGCAGGTATTATAAAAGGAGATGACAGGGCAAACGAACTATACATCAACCAAAAGAATGGAACGTTTAAAGAAGCCGCACAGGCATACGGGCTGGATGATAAAGGTGCCTCTACACAGGCAGTTTTTTTTGATTACGACCACGATGGCGACCTGGATTGTTTTGTGCTGAACAACAGTCCTAAATCTTTCCAGAGTTTTGGGTACAGCAGTACTTTAAGAAATGTTCGCGACCCAATAAACGGCGACAGGTTGTATCGAAACGATCAAAACAGGTTTACGGATGTTAGCGCAGCGGCAGGCATTTACGGCGGAGAAATAGCCTTTGGGCTGGGCATAACCGTAGGCGATGTAAACAACGATGGGTGGGATGATATTTATGTGGCCAACGATTTTTTTGAAAAAGATTACCTGTACATCAATCAGCAAAACGGCACGTTTAACGAAGTGGTCAATACCGCGCTCGGCCACATGAGCAACGGAAGCATGGGCACCGATATGGCAGACATCAACAACGATGGCTACCAGGATATAATTACTGCAGAAATGTTACCCGAAGCCGATTACCGTTTAAAGACGACTGTTAAATTTGATGACTATGATGTGCAGTCGGCGCGAAATGCTTTTGATTTTCATCAGCAGTTTACCAGTAATAGTTTGCAGTTAAACAACCAAAACGGCACCTTTAGCGAGATAGCCCAGCTTGCAGGTGTAGAGGCAACAGGTTGGAGCTGGAGCGCCCTTGGTTTTGATTTTAATAACGATGGCTGGAAAGATCTTTTTATATGCAATGGCCTAAACAAAGACCTGACCGATCAGGATTTTCTGGAGTTTATAGGCAGCGATGAGGCCAGGTCGCAAATGAACGGCGGCGGTTCAATATTAACCACGTTACTTGACAAAATGCCTTCGGTGCCCATTTCGAACTATGGTTTTGTTAACCAGCAAAACCTGCGTTTTAAAAATGAGACACAAACACTTGGCCTGGGTACACCCGGTTTTAGCAATGGTGCAGCCTATGGCGATCTGGATGGTGATGGCGATCTTGACCTGGTGGTAAATAATGTAAACATGGAGTCGTTTGTATATCGCAACATGACGACCGAAAAACTACATCATCATTATGTAAAGGTGCGCTTTGCAGGCAAGTCGCCAAATACCGCTGGTTTTGGTGCAAAAGTTACCTTGTATGCCGGTAGCCAAAAACAGATTTTGGAACAAATGCCTTGCCGTGGTTTTCAAAGCAGCATGGAACCGGTACTGAATTTTGGGCTGGGGGCAACAACGTTGTTAGACAGCCTTGTTGTACAATGGCCCGATGAAACAATGCATGTATTGAAGAAAGTAAAGGCCGATACTTTATTGGTATTGAGCCAGCACGATGCAGTTAAAATAAGCAAGCCTGTGCCTGTTAAGCAGGCATGGTTTACAAATGTAACCGCCGGCAGTATAAAAGGCGACATTCACCATCATGAGAATGAATATGTTGATTTTGATGCGGAACGTATGCTGCCAAAATTGCTCTCTGCCGAAGGGCCTAAACTGGCAGCAGGCGATGTAAATGGCGATGGCCTGCAGGACTTTTTTATGGGCAGCGCCACGAATGATACTGCCAAACTATTTATACAACTGGCAACGGGCACATTTGTAGAAAAGAAACAAGACGCGTTTATTAAAGACCGTTTTTTTGAAGACATTGGCGCCGAATTTTTTGATGCAGATAGCGACGGCGACATGGATCTGCTGGTAGCCAGCGGGGGAAACCAGGGGTTGCAGAACGGCGCCTTTATGCAGCCGCGACTGTATCTAAATAACGGAAAGGGCGATTTTACCCGCAGTAATGGATTGCCGCTTGTGCAGCTAAACGCCAGTTGTGTAAGGGTGTGCGATTTTAATGGTGATGGCAGGCAGGATGTATTTATTGGAGCCAGGAATGTACCAGGCAAATACGGCGTTATACCGTCAAGCATATTGCTGCAGAATAATGGCGATGGCACTTTTAAAGATGTAACAAAAAGTACAGCGCCGCAACTGCAGACTTTGGGAATGGTTACTGATGCACGCTGGGTAGATTTGGATGGTAACAAGAATAAAGAACTGGTGGTGGTTGGCGATTGGATGCCGGTTACCATTCTAAAATACGAAGACGGAAAATTGAAAGTATCTGCCACCATACCTCATTCTTCAGGCTGGTGGAATTGCCTGACAGTTGCCGACATTAACGGCGATGGCAAACCTGACCTGGTAGCCGGCAATTTTGGCCTGAACAGCAATATTAGGGCCGATGAAAATCATGCTGCCAAATTGTATGTAAACGATTTTGATAAGAATGGCACGGTTGAATGTATTCCCGTTTATTTTAAGACAGATGGCAAGGCATATCCTTATTCGCTTAAGGGAGAGATACAAACGCAAATTCCCGAGTTAAAGAAACGGCTGCTGCGGTTTAAAGATTATGCCGGAAAGTCGATGGAAGAAGTATTTACAAAAGAACAGTTGAAAAACGCCACCATACTATCCGCAGAACAATTACAAAACTGTGTATTTATAAATGACGGTAAAGGAAATTTTAGTATGCAGCCATTGCCAGTGATGGCGCAGTTGTCGCCGGTGTATGGTGCACTGGTATCTGATTTAAATGGAGATGGTATTACGGATATTTTTTTGGGGGGAAACTTTTTTGGATTGAAGCCCCAGACCGGGCGCCTGGATGCAAGTTATGGCACTACCTTGCGGGGCAACGCCGGGCACCAGTTTACCTATGTATCGCCAGAAGTCAGCGGATTTTTCATGACCGGAGAAGTAAGGGATATAATGGAAATACAAAACAGTAAAGGAGAAGACCTCATTATTGTTAGCCGCAATAACAACAGCCTGCTAATGTTTGGTAAAAGAAAAAAGTTACGTTAGAAAGATCAGGTGAAACAAGTTATAAGGTCTGTAAGTTGACAGATGCGAAGCATCGTTTCATTTGATAGTTCCGGAGACCGCTCCGGTGTAATAATTTATCATTAAATTTTTAGAGATCCGTAGGTTCGGTTTCTCTTGGCAGTTGTATTAGGATACCGAAATAACGTGGTAATTGGAAGATTTTTATTGGGCTGATGTAACCTTATTCTGGTTTTTAATATTCTTTCTATTTCAATATTGCTGAACCTTTAGGTCGGGCTGATGACTGTCATAGATATTTTATCTCATTTACCACGGATGGGAATCTGGGGGTACCACTTTAGCTGCGTAATCGGTTTACTGCAATACAGACAACCGAAAGCCGGGGGAGTGTCAAATGAGATGACAATCTGATAAATTAACATTACTTTTATAGTCATTTTTAGAACTTAATCCAATTATATGAATGACGAAAAGGATTTCGATCACTTAAGAATTTTGAATGAAGAACTAAAGGAACAATTAGCAATTGTTAATAGAAAATTTACATTTCAAAATGATGAAAGGGAAAAACAGGCAGAAGAATTACTAACTGCCAATAAAGAACGCGCCTTTCAAAATAGTGAAAAGGAAAAGCTGGAAGAGGAATTAATCATTGCCAATAAAGAGCTTGTTTTTCAAAATGATGAAAAGGAAAAGTGGGAAATAGAATTAGTCATTGCCCATAAAAAGCTGGCGGATGAATTACTAATCGCCTATAAAAAATTATCCTTTCAAAATGAAGAAAAAGAAAAGCGTGCAGCCGAGTTAGTCCTTACTAATAAAGAATTATGTATTCAAAATGAGGAAAGGAGTAGACTATCAATAGCTTTAACCTCTGCAATCAAATATATTGAACAAGGCAAAAAAAATCAGGAGCAATACATAGACGGGCTAAAGGAAATCATGTTTATCACTACCCACAAAATCCGACAGCCTATTGCCAATATTATTGGAATTTCAAACCTTCTTGAAAATAACCTTAAATCACCTGACCAGCTAAAGCAAATGCTGGAGTATATGAAACAATCGGCACAACTACTTGACAGTTTTACAAGGGAGCTTACCACATATGTTTATGAGCATGAAATGACAATAAGATTTCACGGTATCAATGAATGAGGGGGAACAAGTTTGAAATTGAATTGCCGCTGAACGTAAAACAATAGAATATGCCTAAAAACTAGTTTTTAACATTGTATAATACAAAATGGAGTAACTTCTATAACCTGAAAACAGGACCCGTATTTTAACACAGCTTTTACAAAAAAAATAAAATAAGACAATTCCGGGTAGTTTTTGTACCGTGAGAATTACTTTAACGGCAACGGAGCAATTTCTCGTAGCTTGAAAAATTATTATAAGTATCAGGCAGAACTTAAAAAAACATTTTATTTATTTTTTTACTCACGACAACTTGCTGATTTACCATTTTGGGTTTAAACATTATTGCATACCCTAACCAACATTTCATCAATAAACCCGGCATCGTGAAAAACGATCAATACATCATAGCCATTGGAGCATCTGCCGGCGGTATGAACCAGATTAATAAATTTTTCGATTACACCCCTTTAGATGGTGTTTCTTACATTGTTATCCAACATTTGTCTGCCGACTATAAAAGCATGATGGCATCGCTTTTGGACAAGCACAGCAAACTACACATAGAGGAAGCAAAAAACAACATGCTGGTAGAAACGAACAGGGTGTACCTTATTCCCAGCAAAAACTGCATGACCATTAAAGACGGCAGGTTGCTGCTGACTGATAAGCTGAAAGGCGTAAACCTCACCATAAATACCTTCTTTAAATCGCTGGCAGAAGAAAGAGGGAATAAGGCTATCGGCATTATTTTGTCGGGCACGGGAAGAGATGGCACCGAAGGAATGAAAGCCATAAAAGCAGCAGGCGGAATGCTGATGGCGAGCAGCCCCGAAAGTGCAGAGTTTGACTCCATGCCACTTAGCATTATAGACACAGGATTGGTAAACTATGCATTGCCCCCCGAAGAAATGCCGGAGATCATTAAGCAGTATGTGCAGGTTAAAACAAAAGAGGACGCAGCAGAAATGGATGATGACGCTGAAGAAAAAACCATGCACGCCATTACCGGGTTGATAAAGGACAAACTTCCGGAAGATTTTACCGGCTATAAAAAATCAACTGTCCTTCGCCGCATTAAAAGAAGAGCTTCTCTCCACAACCTGAATAACCTAAACAGCTATCTCAATTTGTTAAAGCGCGACCCGAACGAATTGCAAAGCCTGGCAAAGGATTTCCTCATAAGCGTAACCTCATTCTTCCGCGATAAGGAAGCATTCGGTTTTATTGACAACGCCATTATCCCCCGGCTTATTGAAGCCAAACCTGATGAAGAAATAAAAATATGGGTGGCAGGGTGTGCTACAGGCGAAGAAGCTTATTCGTTTGCAATAATGCTGCGTGAGCACCTGGATGCGGCGAATAAAAAGAACATCGTTAAAATATTTGCTTCCGACATTGACAGCGATGCACTCCAATTTGCCGGTAAGGGTTGTTACGGCAAAGACATAGAAAAATCTGTTTCTGCCGAAAGATTAAAAAAATTTTTTGCTAAAGATGGGAAGGGTTATAAAATCAGCAAGCCCATTCGCGAAATGCTCATTTTCGCTCATCACGACCTGGTAAAGAATCCACCTTACTGCAATATGAACTTAATCAGTTGCCGCAACCTGCTTATTTACATGAACCCATCGTTGCAGAAAAAAGTATTGGGTATGTTGCATTTTGGCTTGCGCTACCAGGGCTATCTTTTTTTAGGACCCAGCGAAAATGTAGCAGACATCAGTTCATCGGTAAAAGAAATTGATAATAAATGGAAAATCTACCAAAACACAGAAACACGTAGAAATTTTAATTTAGAAGCGTTTGTCACCCCTTCTGCCGTTAACAGCAAAAAGGCGTTGCTTCCCCCAAATGGGAAAGACAAATTTTTAAAGAAAAATGCAGACCCGGCGTTGCACGATGTTGAGCTTTTAAAGGAATTAGGATTTTCAGGCGTAACTGTCAATGAAGATAAAGAGGTGATGACCGTTTTTGAAGACACTCAGCATTTTCTTCTTCAAAAAATGTTTGTGCATCACCTGCCCGACCTTTTGGCAAAGCCGCTACAGATTGCTTTTAGTGCTGCCTGCTTAGATGCAGACAAAAACAACAAGCTTATAGTGGTAAAAGGCATAAAGGTGAAAAGCAATGCTTTATCGGTTTCTATGTATGCCGCGCCTCTCGTTAAAAATGAGCACGGAGAATTGAAAAGGCTCGTTCTGTTTTCCTACGATGAAATGCCTGTTGCAGGCGCCGACGCCATCGTGTTTGACGAAAGCTTTTATGCAAACAAATACACCGTAAACCTTGAGGAGGAATTAACGGCAGGCAAAGAAAAGCTTGCCGCCACCGAAGATCTGCTGAATGCCTCGAACGAAAATATGCAATCGTTTAACGAAGAACTGCTATCGGCAAATGAGGAAATGCAAAGTACCAACGAGGAAATGCAATCGGTGAATGAAGAACTGCAAACCATTAACGCCGAATACCAGTTAAAAATAAATGAGCTTTCTGACCTCAACGACGACTTAAACAATTACTTCCGCAGCAATATCAACAGCCAGATTTTTGTAAACAACGATTTAATGCTCATTAAGTTTTCACCCCAATCAAAAAGCCTCATCAATCTTCTCGAAACCGACATTGGGCGTCCGCTAAGCAATCTTTCCACAAAAAGTATAAGGTTCGAAACAATAGATGAAGATGTAAAGCAGGTGCTTCTGCACGGTGGCATTGTCACAAAAGAAATACAGGCAATGGATGGCAAGTGGTTCCAGGTTATAACCATGCCCTATTTGCGCAATGACAATAAACAAGCTGATGGCGCCATCATTACCTTCAACGACATTACCGAACTGAAAAACATACAACTGGAACTTGCGAAAAGCAACTCCCGCTTAAAAGCCATAAATGCCGACCTCGACAATTTTGTTTATACTGCTTCGCACGATCTGTTGGCTCCCATAAACTCAATTGACCAGATAGTTCATTTATTAAAGGATCAGGAAACGGAACAGGAAACAAGCCAGTATATAGGTATGCTACTTGTTTCCGTGCAAAAGTTCCGGAATGTAATAAAGGAAATGACAGCCATAGGTAACATAGAAAGCGAAATGGTCAATACGGAGCTTATCAACCTTCGGCAATTAATAGATGAAATTCTTGCCAGCATCCAATGGAAAATAACTTCAGAAAAGGTTGATATAAAAATATCTTTAGAGGTTGAAACAATTACTTATTCAAAGAAAAATTGCCGGAGCATGATTTTTAATTTGATTAATAATGCCATCAAATTTAAATCTCCCGATCGTGATCCCCATGTTGTAATCACCACCAAAGATTTACCTGACTATACTTTACTGTCGGTAAAAGACAACGGTGTAGGCATTAAAGCCACAAGCGTCGAAAGCAACTTTCAAATGTATAAACGGCTCAACAACGGAGAAGAAGGGTAAGGCCTGGGTTTATTCCTGGTTAAAAAAATGATTACCGCCGGCGGCGGAAAGGTTGAAGTAGAAAGCACGGTTGGTAAAGGAAGTGAATTTAAATTATTCATCAGGAAACATACTACCACATACTGATCTGGCTTTAGTAACCAGTGTTCCTTTCACTTTTAATTGTTCATCCTGTTTTGTACATTAGTTTTTTTAATTGGCATTTGTTTCGGCAGACAGCCTGTCCTGTAAAACAGGAGAACCCGGAAGCCCCTGCCATTGCAAATACCTAACGTTGCCTGCAATGCACTTTGACGCTTTCAAATGACAGACTTAAACTTATCTTTTGATATTGAGAAAACGCTTAAATTGACAAGTGCTCAATTTAGAGAACTTGTTATGACGGGTCAAACTAAAACAGATTTTGCACCGGCTAAAGATTATTGGATTGAAAACGACTTTTCCAGATTGTTTCTTTCAATTGATAATTCATTAGGCGATTATTTTTTTGAATTTGAACCGGCAAACGACATAGACAAATTCATGAAAAACGCTTATCTGACACATTTTTTTCCAAAGACAGGAAAAATTACTTTGATTAAAGATTATGAACAACCGTTGTGTGACCTGGTATTAAAAAAACAAAAAGAGATAGACCACGTACTACCAGTTCCAAAAGAAAAATTTAGCGACGGGCAAAAGTTCTTTATGGACGTATTAATTGAAGACGCTGTAAGTATCTTACTAAACACTGGAGACTTTAAAGGACAAATTGCCTGTTGCGATTGCGGCGAACCTGGCTGCTCCAGTCAATACCTTTGGGCCAAAGACTTTACCGGGCTTGCAAGTTTTCACATAGTTGGGGCAGGACTTAGAAAAATTGATTTATTTCCATTTAAACTCATTTAGTGGAGGGAAGCACAGCCGGCAACAAGGGTATCTTAACGTTAGACCTAAATGTTCAGGTTAGATTAATAAATACTAAATTTGTTGGCAAACAACTAAAATACGGTGAGTTATACTTCAATTGAAATATGTGCGGGTGCTGGTGGACAAGCCATAGGACTGGAAAATGCTGGATTTGAACACCTTGCTTTAGTAGAAATAGAGCCTATTGCTTGTGACACACTTAGACTAAACAGGCCGAATTGGTGTGTAATTAATAAGGACGTTAAAGATTTTTCGGCTAAAGAATTCAAAGGAGTTGATTTACTTGCTGGCGGAGTACCATGTCCTCCTTTTTCAATTGCAGGAAAACAGCTTGGGCATTTGGATGAAAGAGATTTGTTTCCAGAAGCTCTTCGGCTGGTTAAAGAGTGTAATCCCAAAGCTGTCATGCTTGAAAATGTTCGTGGGCTTCTTGATATAAAATTCAAAGAATATCGCCGCCATATTCTGGATGAGCTTTATAAAATGGGCTATTGCTGTGATTGGCGACTTGTAAATTCTTCTGACTATGGCGTTTCTCAATTAAGACCAAGAGCTATTTTGGTCGCTTTGAAAAAAGAATATTTTGACTTCTTCGAATGGCCAAAGAAAAATGAAAATCCCCCATTAACAGTTGGTGAACTTTTATTTGAAGAAATGAGTTCACTCGGTTGGGAAAACGCCGACACCTGGAAAAATGGAGCAAATAGCATTGCCCCAACGCTTGTTGGAGGCTCAAAAAAACATGGTGGTGCTGACCTTGGCCCAACAAGAGCAAAACAATCCTGGGCTTTACTCGGGGTAGATGGGAAGGGACTTGCTGACGCTCCTCCAATTAATGGTAACAAAGCGATGCCTAGACTGACATTAAAAATGACGGCATTGGTTCAAGGATTTCCAAAAGAATGGCAATTTGCCGGTAAGAAAACACCGGCATATAGACAAGTTGGAAACGCATTTCCTCCACCTGTTGCAAACGCAATAGGACTTTCTATAAAAAAAGCATTGAAACTATATGAGCAAAAAGGCTCCAAAAAGCAAAGGCTCCAGAGCCAAATTGCGTGAATACTTTATTACAAATGTTGGCAAAGTTTTAAACTCTGACACTTTACGAAAAGTTGCCGGTACAAGTGAATGGGGGCGACGTGTAAGGGAGCTAAGGAATGAAGAGGGTATGAACATAGTAACTCATAACGATAGAAGTGAGTTAAAGCCCGGCGAGTATCTTTTAATCGACTTAAAGCCTTTACCAGCTTTTGAAAGAGGGGTTACAAAAGAAACAAGAGCTTTCGTTCTTGATAGAAATGGTTTCACTTGTCAAATGTGTGGCGCAGCAGCAGGTGAACCACATCCCTATGATGCCGGAAGAAAAACGAGGCTACACATTGGGCACATTGATGATAAGACAATGGGTGGCGGAGATAACCCCGGCGATTTAAGAGCTATATGTTCTGTATGTAACGAAGGTGCGTCAAACTTAACCCTTAACAGACCTCAAGCCATAAAACTGATTGCTCAGGTAAGACGAGCGCCAACATCTGACCAGTTAGACATATTAAAATGGATAGTTCAAAAATTTCCAAAGCAGACTGAAGGCCTTTTAAAGGAAATCAAAAAATAATTAATACCTCTTGTTAACGGAGATGCACAGTAGGCACCAGTTCTTAGCGCTTCTTTGCGCCTTCGTGTCTTAGCGGCCAAAAGTCACTCAATCAAATGCTCAATACCACAACCTGGCCTTTACCTTTCTCAGGTAATCCATGGTGCTTTTTTTAAGTGGATGCCGGGTACAGTTGCCCGGAATAATCAACACCTGTTTCCAGCCCTGCAGCCAGCCGGGTAAATCAAAACCCACCTTTCGCAGGTATTCAACCGACCACATGAGGGCGGTGCTGTAATAATATTTTACCGGCAGATAGGTGTAAGCAACGGTGCACTTATTAACCCACATCATGCGCTGTTTATCGCTGCGGGGTTTGCGCCCCAGCGGACTTTCTTTGTGCAGCATTACAATAGAGCTGTCGTATTTTATACAGTAGCCTTTGTCTAAAATGCGATAACTGAGGTCGTATTCTTCCATGCCGTAAAAGAATGCAGCGGGCAAGTTGCCTACTTGTTTTAAAACGTTGCGTTTTATGGCGTGGGCACCGCCGGCAAAATAGTAGGTAAAAAAGGTTGACTTGTCTTTATACCCGCCGAACTGTTTATGTGGCAAGGCGTTTTGCTGCATTTGCAAGGTGTCGTAATACAAAACCTTAAACGAAACGATCGCTATTTCTCTGCCATCGATCCCCGGCTCATTAAACGATTTAATAACGTTTTCTAAAGCGTCGTTATTCTGAAGCACTGCATCATCGTCTAAGAAAATAACGATCTCGCCCCTGGTATATTCCAACGCAAAATTGCGTCCCCTGGTCACACCTAAATTTTCAGGCGCTTCAATAAACCGGAAAGGGATATGGGCAGTTTGGCTGATGTAATCTTTAACCGGGGTGTAATCGTCAGCCGATGCATTGTTTACCACGATCACCTCCTGTAAAAGTTCTGCGGCATTGTTTAAGCCGCTGATGTTTTGCAGCAGCTCCAGCGTATCGGCCGGCCGGTTATACGTTATTATAACAAAGCTAATCGGTTTCAATCGGGTTGATTTCTTAATTGGTTAAACAATTGGTTGTACTGGCGGTTAAATGCGGCTAAACTAAAATTTGCTTTCGCATACTCAATATTTCGAAGACCCATATCCAATAATAGTTTCCTGTTGCTGCACCAGGCTGAAAGATAAGTAATGCCCTCGTTCACAATGATGTGCTCGTCTGTTGAAACAGAAAAAAGAAATCCATTAATGGCTTGCTTTACGTGATAAGGAATATCACCCACCGGGCTTGCCAGTACACCGCAACCGCGGGCCATTCCTTCTTCTATCACCAGGGGAAAACCTTCGGTGGAAGAGGTAATGATTACTACATGTGCCTGCTGGTACACAGCGTCAATTTCGGCTGCATCGCTTTTGTGTCCTAAAAAGGTACAGTAACGATGTAAATCTATCGGGATGGCTTCGGCCACATCACCCATAAACAAAAAGGAAACCGGTAATTTTTTATCAGCAGCCTGCCTGGCTATTTGTGCTACCAGGTGAACCCGTTTTTCTTCTGTTCCGCGGCCAACATAAAGCACTTTTATATTACCGTTTTCTTCTTTAGCTGTTACGTGCATCGGCAAAGGAACACCATTGACTATGTATTGTATTTTGTTACGAAAATGTGCGGGAACGCCTAACCGGTCGTATTGTGCTAAATGATCTTTTATACGCTGTTGGCTTATCATAATCGTTTGCCGGTAAAACGGCAGAAAAGGCAAACGTATCCACGAAAAAGTATTGAAAGAATGGCTGAGTTCAACCTGCGGGATAGCGCTATTTATCCAGGGCGAAACTTTGTAACCAAAATTGCATTGGCCATTAAAAACAATCGGCTTTTTTCGCTGGCTGTTAATGTAGCCGCTGATCAGTCCCCGGTAAATAAAATTGACAAAGTAGATCCACTTGTTATCGGTATAGGCCGAAATGTCTTTGATCGTACAACCTGATTTTTCAAAATCGTTATAGAAATTACGGTCTGCTGATTTTCGGGTAAAATAAATGATGCAGTGGGCGTTGCCGGTTGCCTGGCTAATGAGTGCATGTACTTTTTCGGCGCCGCCTGTATGGTAAAATGGAAAGAAGAAAAAGTTATCATATTCTTTTTTCAACGGCTTCAATTTAGCAAGAAACCTACCCAGCAAAATAAATTTAAACAACAGCGCATTTTCTATTTTTCGTTTTAATATATAATGCCGGTACTTCAATGCTTAAAACTGGTTTTTATTTGTTTGCCAATTCCCATAGCGCCATCGTAAACGGTCGCTGCCAAAACCCTGCTTTCAAAAGCACCCCACCTGCCTTGCTGCATCCTGCTAAAAAGAAAGCGTTTTTTGCAATGATACTGTTTAAAAAACGGATTGCTTTTTCTCAATATGCTTCCGGTAATAGAAGTAGGATGGGTGCGATAGAGCAGCAGTTCTTGAGGAATTTTTTCAATAATCAATCCGTCGGCCAGCATCCGCAGCCAAAGATCATAATCTTCTGAATGTAACTGGCTAAATCGATAGGGATACCGTAATGCAATTTCTTTTCGCATCATTACAGTGGGGTGTGCCATACAATTCTGCCAGGGCATTAATTTTTTCAGGGATGAGAACCCGGTGGTTTGCTGGTCTTCATTCCAAAAACCCAGATCGTTATTGTGTTCGTCAATAAACCGGATGGTACAAGAAACAACCGCTGTATCGGGGTGCTCGTCCAGCCATTTTTTTTGAAGTTCCAGCCGCTGAGGTAAAGCGACATCGTCTGCATCCATTCGTGCGATGTATTTGCCTTTTGACAGGCCAATTCCCCGGTTTAAAGTGTAAATGAGCCCTTTATTGAGATCGTTTTTTATAGATTGAATTCGCGAATCTGTGTACGAAAGAATAATTTTCCCGGTATCATCTACAGAGCCATCGTTAATAATCAATAACTCAAAATCGGCAAAGGTCTGGGCCAGCAAACTGTCGATGGCCTGGGCCAGGTATTGGCTGCAATTATATGCGGGTAAAATTATACTGATAGCCGGTGCAGACATGCCCGCAAAGGTGGGCAGCAAAAGCGAAACGGCAAAAAGGGTTTTTTGTAAATGCTTCCAATGTTTTTAAATGAAAAATGTTCAGGAGTTTTAAAGCCCCTGAACCTTGAGATACAAACGCAGTTATTCTTACTGTAACTATGCCTGAACGACTTGCTTCCGGTTTTTAAATTCGAAATAAATAGCACCCAGCAAAAGCAATATCATTATCACCGAACAAATCGTGGTTAAAGTCCAGCCGATGGCGTGGCTGCGGGGCTCAAACTTAAATACAATGGTATGTTGCCCCGCCGGAACCATCACTGCCCTTAAAACATAGTTTACTTTGGCAATTGGCACCTTTTTTTCGTCAATGTAGGCATTCCATCCCTTGTCGTAATATACCTCGCTGAATACCGCCAGTCTTTCGTTGCTGGTGTTAGAAGAATAAGTAATAATGTCGTGGTCATTTTTTACCAGGTTGATGGTAGCTGCAGAGTCGGTGATGGGCGTATTTTTAATAATGGTGCTAAAACTTTGATTGGCTACAGCCGAATCTTTGGTATCCAGGCTGTCGAGTGCAGCCATTTCCTGCTGCGGGGTTTGTACAAACCGGACCCCTTTTACAAACCAAACCGGCCCCAAAGCGTCGGGGTTTTGCTGTATCTGCGGGTTTTTTGCATCGCCATAAATAATGTACTTGGTATTAAGCATGTTTACAACCGGCATCGATTTTGGAAACCTGTATAGTTGTTTCTCTATCAAATCCTGGTAAATGCTCAGTTTAGCCGGATGGTAACCGCCGATAGAATTATGAAAATAAGAAGGCATTGCGCCGTGATTAAACGCCATAGCCACGTTATCGCCAACAATATTAAAAATGCGGTAGTACGAGGTGTCTTTCATAATAGCCTGGTCGGCAGGTGAAGGTAAAAAAGTAGCTTCCGATTCTTCGGCATCCAGGTAGTTGTCGCTGCTAAGGTATTTCGCATCCACAGCCATAATATCAACAAAAGACAACAGGCCGATGATAGCCATTACAAAACCGGGTTTTAATATATTTTTGACGTACATCCATATTGCGCCGGCAGCCGCCGCAATAAAAAGCAACGACCTGATTATATCAGTAAAAAACAAGTGTTTCCTGTCTTCCACTAAACCGTTGATCATACTTCGTGCTCCCGTATTGAACGCCTCTTTGGTGGCGGCATCTGGTATTTGCTGAATTTGCTGCAGCATAGCGGTGTCGCTTTCGGCCTTGTAGCCGAGGCTAAAATAAACCAGCAGCAGCACCACGAAAATGCCGCCGGTAACCATTAAACCCTTTTTGAGCTGGGCGAATAAAACTTCTTTATTTTCAAAACCAAATAATATTTTGTTCAGTGCCATAACAGCCATCATACCCAACAACAGGGTAGGGATAACGATGATCATACCCGGCGCCCTGAATTTATTGTACATGGGCAGGTGGTTAAATAAAAAGTTATTGAAGCCTTCGAAAAAGCCTCCCCAGCTCATCATCACCGAAAGAATTACGGTAGCCAGTATCCACCATTTGTGTTTGCCATCCAGCACAACAAAGCCCAAAATGGCTAAAAAGCAAATGATAGCGCCGGCATAGGGCGGGCCTGAAGTATGTGCTTCGCCCCAATAAAAAATGAGATTATTTTGTAATTGCTGCGCTACCTGCTGGTTCATTGACTGCAGCGCCTCCACAGCCTTTGAGTTTTCCATGGGTATTTCCATGGCGCTGGTGCTGCCGCCAAATATGCGGGGAACCATTAATGCAAAAGGTTCCGCTATGTTCATGCTATAACTAAAGGCATAGCTTTTAGACAGGCCTTCTTTACCCACATTACTTTCGCCATCTGCCAACGCACTGCCGCCTCGGATTGTTTGTTGCGTGTATTCGTAATTGGGCAGAATTACCACCGCATTGCTAAAAACCCCCACCAGTCCCGATGTAAGTGTAATGGCGCCGGCAACAATCATGTGCTTGAATTCTTTTGTCTTTACCCAGTTAATAATAAAGCCAATTGTCATAATAAGGCAAATCAGCATGCCATAATAGGCTATCTGGTAATGGTTCTGGGCAATGAGTGCCCCGGTAAAAAAGGCGGTGAGTGTGGCGCCCCACCAATATTTTTTATCGAACGTTAACAGCAGCGAGCCCACCAAACCCGGCAGCAGCGCAATCGACATCATCTTGGTATCGTGCCCCACAGCAACAATCACGGTATTATAGGTGGCATAAGCATAGGCGAGGGCGCCAATAACCCCAATCCACGACCTCACTTTCAACACCTGCGATAAAAAATAAAAACAAACGCAGGCCAAAAAGAAAAATTGAAAAGGCTTACCCAAAAACAAAGAGAGCGCTTCGGAGAAATAATACGGCAAATCATTGTTAGTGTACCCGGCAATTAAATAACCCGGCATTCCGCTAAACATACTGTTTGTCCATAAAGGGGCACGGCCATGTATTTCTTTATAATCATAGATATCTTTACTCATGGCCTTCCACTGGGTAATATCACTTTGCTGCAATACCTTTCCCTGCAAAGCGGGTTTGCAATACACCAGGGCCACTAATAAAAAAATACCTATCGCAATTGCATGCGGTAAAACTTTCTTCCAATCAAAATTCTTCATGTTGCTGTTTTAGGCGAATGGCAAAATAATACTATTTTACACCAAATAATTTCATGCGTTGGCTTTTATTTCTTTCGCGGGTTGCCTTTATTTGCAACCTGTTTTTTATGGCTTGCCTGGTGTTGCGTTATAGCGACCCTGCCATTTCCAGCGATTTCAAAGGATTGATAATCATAATTGGTTACCCTATGTCCATCTTTTTTAATTGGCTGGTCAATGTAATTGTGATCGCCATGACGCTCGTTCGTCGATCGGTAAATGTTCCGCGGTGGCTAACTTTATTTAACTTTTTTTGTTTTTCTTTTCAAATTACCTATCTCTTATTTTTTTAAAATATGATCCACAGTATTCTAAAAGATAAATCGACGAAGCTGTTTGTTGGAATGGCTTGTTTTTTTGTTGCCAATGCATTAATTGCCGAGTGTATTGGGGGAAAAATTTTTTCGCTTGAAAAACTATTTGGCGCCCAGCCATTTAATTTTACCATTTTTGGCGAAGCAGGCCTTTCTTTTAACCTGACATGCGGCGTTTTGTTATGGCCGTTCGAATTTGTGATGACCGATATTGTAAATGAGTATTATGGCACCAGGGCTGTCAAAAGAATATCGTACATCGCAGTCATCCTGATTTCTTACGCCTTCCTAATGTTCTATTTTGCAATTAAAATTCCGCCTGCCGATTTTTGGATTGGTTCGGGTGCGGCGAACAACATTGGCAATATGAACGATGCCTTTTCCAGTATTTTTGGCCAGGGTATGTGGATCATTGTCGGCAGTTTGGTTGCCTTTTTGGTTAGCCAGGTGGTGGATGTTACGGTGTTTCATAAAATTAAAAAAGCAACGGGGGAAAAGTATATCTGGCTGAGGGCGACCGGCTCCACGGTGGTTTCGCAATTGGTGGATAGTTTTATTGTGCTGTTTATCGCTTTTAAGATTGGCAAAGGCTGGACGTGGCAACTGGTGCTTGCTATCTGCCTGGTAAATTACGCGTAT
The DNA here is from genome assembly GCA_038204535.1 of Chitinophagales bacterium. Taxonomy (GTDB): domain Bacteria; phylum Bacteroidota; class Bacteroidia; order Chitinophagales; family Chitinophagaceae; genus Segetibacter. The sequence goes on from JBBRCW010000045.1 coordinate 20,542, forward strand.
AAATTTACCATGGCGATCATATTAACGCCGCTCATTTATTTTATACATCATCGTATTGAAAAATACCTGGGGCCAACGCTGGCCAAACAAATGCGTATGGCGGCAATGAACAAAGTGATGGAGCCGGTAACTGGCAGTTAAAATACTTTCACTTAGCTGTATCACTGGAAATTTTATTAACCGCTACTATGTGTTTAGGTGCCTGCCCCGCCGAAAAGCGTGGGGTGCAAAATCCAACCACATAGACACAATAGAGAAACATAGGTTTCACATAGACTTATTAAAATAACTTGATGAAGAAGAGGAAGCGCCATTGAAAAAGAAGCAACAAGGTATAGTGAGGAAATTGCTGGTTGTTTGAAAATAAGGCTTAATCCCAATGGAAAATATGCCTTTCTAAAGCCTAAAAGAGTGACAACTTGTTGACAGGTTTTTGAGCCTTAGTGCCTAAATATTCCTACTTTTCAATTATTAATAACAACCTTCAAAGACTTTTATGATTGAGAATGTCAGCATTTTATCTAATGAAATTCTATCTGACAATTGGTATGTTTTGCGAAAAGTGACCTATGAATACGAAAAGAAAAACGGCGAAAAACTAACGCAAAGCAGGGAGGCCTATGACCGGGGCAACGGGGCAACTATCCTGCTTTATAATGCAGAGAAAAATACCGTCATTCTAACAAGACAGTTTCGCCTGCCTACCTACATTAATGGAAATGAAACCGGTATGCTGATCGAAGCCTGTGCCGGATTGCTGGATAAAGACAATCCGGAAGATTGCATAAGGCGGGAGACAGAAGAAGAGACAGGGTACAAAGTAAAAGAGGTTCGTAAAATTTTTGAAGCCTATATGTCGCCAGGTTCAGTTACCGAAATACTTTATTTTTTTGTAGCGGAATATTCGCCGGTCATGAAAGTAAACGAAGGGGGAGGGGCAGAACATGAAGAAGAAAACATAGAAGTGCTTGAATTGGATTTTGATAAGGCGATCCAAATGATGGCATCTGGCGAAATTAAAGATGCCAAAACGATCATGCTGCTGCAATATGCACAGTTGCACCAGCTTTTATAAAAGCTGCCAAAAGGATGGTTGGTTTTAGGGCCATCGATTAAGTACGCTTATACACTAATTAGCTTTGGCAAGTGTATTCTTCATTTGAAGAAACAGCGCAGCTTTTTTTAATTCTGGCCTTTGAGCGTTAGGTGTCTTTGCTATATTGGTCAATAACCGGTAAAAGTGGTTTGCCTTTTCAATATCGTTGATCTTCTCACTCGCCAAACCTGCTCCGTATAGACTGTTAAACCGGTTGGGATGGGTTTTTAAGTTTGCCTTATATGATAAGAGTGCCTCGCCTGGCATTTTTAATTCCATTTGCATATCGGCCATAAATTCCCTGGCGGGTATAACTTCACCCGGTGTTACGGGGCTTTTTTCAGTTTTATCTTCCAAATTGACGGCAGCATTCATTGCTTGTATGGCCTCCTTGTGTTTTCCTTCTCTAAGTTGAATCCAGGCCTGGCCAGTTTTTAACTGAACTAAAACCTGGTTAGCCATATACTCTTTCTTTTGTTGTTTGATTGTATCATAAATATTTTGCAGGCTGATCAATTCGGTGTTGGCAAAAGACATATTTTGAGAATTGACCGCACCCATTAACCGGGCAAAGTGAAATATTGCTTTTTGCCAGGGGAATTTTTGCCATGGAAAATTTTGAGGCAGTAATTTTAAATCGGCGGCTTGCTTCCACATTTTGTTTTCCAAAACATACCTGGCCGGTACAGCGGCAAAGGCATAGGCTACTTTAAAGTTTTCGGGGTAAACTTGCGACATGGCAGCCAGGTAATCGTACTGCTTTTTAGCCGAATCATTTTCTCCTTTTTGCAGAAAGGCATATACCAGATAATCCAGTCCATGCAATTCCTCATCCCGGTGGCCTTTAATGCCCGCACTTTCAGCATAACATCTCGCCAATTCTATTGAGGTTAAATTCGACTGAATACTTTCATCCCAAAGCCCCAGGCGTATAAATATATGCGCCCTGAGGGCCGCAAAAAATAATGGATCCCTTTTTAAGATTCATGGCTTCAATATCGCTTTCAGATACCTGGTTTTTGTGATTACAGGCAAATAGAAGGGACACGAGAATGAATACAGATGCCCCCTTTCGGCCTGCTGATAATTTTTTCATAGCAATGATGTTAATTACGTAAGGTGTAGGTAAGGGACTGGGTTGAAAAGACAAATTTGATTGGTGATCGTCTGAACCATTCAGGATTTTTTCCCAAATCCAAACGATAAATTAAATAATTAAGATGAAATGTCTAAATGGATGCCTGCCAATTGGTTTTGGAAATCAGGTACTGATCGCTGATTTTAAAGTTGAATAAGCTAAGATTTTGATAACTTATTTTTCGCCAACCGAAGGATTATGTAGTTTAAAGCATCTATATATATTAATTGATTGAACAAGAGCTGATACAACAACTGAAGCAGGGGCAGGAGCCTGCTTTCCGGTGGCTGGTAGAAAACTACCGCAACCGGGTGTTCGGCAGTGTTTTTAACATTTTGCAAGATCGCGACGAAGCCGAAGATACACTGCAGGAGACGTTTATACAGGTATATGAATCAATTGGAAAGTTTAAAGAAGAGTCGTCATTGAATACATGGATATACAGAATTGCTGTAAGAAAGGCATTGGAGAAAATAAGGCGAAGAAAAACGAGGCAGAGGCTTCATTCTTTGCTGCCCTGGTGGATGCCCGACGAAAAAAATAGTGCAGACGCAACTTTTCAGCATCCGGGTATTGTAGCGGAAAACAGAGAAAAAGCAGGCATATTATTTAAAGCAATTCAAGCATTACCCGAAAAACAGCGCCTGGCTTTTACTTTAATAAAAGTGGATGGCATGAATTATGAAGATGCCTGCGCCATCATGGAACAAAGTGTAAAAGCGGTGGAATCGCTGGTAAGCAGGGCAAAAGCAAATTTGCAAAAACAGCTGGAAGATTATTATAGAAGTTAAAATGAATTATATGAAAAAAAAATCTACTCCGCTAGTTGACCAACACCTGAAAAGTCTGGTTGATTTGCAACAGGCCGAAACAGATGATTTTTTTTATACAAGGCTAATTGCACGTATGGAAAAGGAAAAACTGCAACCGGGTTGGATTTTGCCGTTAAAGCCTGTTTGGTTGGTGAGCGTGTTGTTTTTCTTTTTGATGATGAATGTTTTCATGATCACGCATCAAACAAATAAACAGGGCGTATCGTCGGCTTCAACTACCACCCCGGTGCAAACATTTGCCGAATCGTACGACCAAACCATTTCTTCATACTATTAATACTTCAATGATTAATACTTCAAAAAATAAATTGCTGACCTGGCTGGTTATATTACTACTGGCAGCCAATGCAGTTTCCCTGGCTTTCTTTTGGATCGGAAAAGCAAGACCTCCAATTAAGTCAAAAGATGGTCCGCAAAAGTTTTTGGTTGAAAGATTACAGATGGATAGCCAGCAGCAGAAGCAATTTGGTCAATTGGTATTAGAGCACCGGAAGGCAGCGGCAACTTTTAGAGAAAAAATAAGAGAATCGAAAGAGGCATTTTTTAGTTTGTTAAAGAAGCCCGGGCTTGCTGACAGTGAAAAACAAGCAGCGGCCGGATCTATAAGTCAAAATACGGAAGCCCTCGACTTGCTAACTTTTGACCATTTTAGAAAAGTCAGGGCGTTGTTGACTGTAAAGCAGCAAGAGAAATTTGACGATATTATTGAGGAGGTTACCAATATGATTGGCCAGCAGCGGCCTCCAGGCATGCCGGGCAATAATATGCATGGGCCGCCACCTGGCGGGCATGAAAGAAATGGTTTGCCACCCGGCCCGGATGGGAAGGGGCGTCCACCCAATGCCCGGGATGGTAAAGGTACTCCTCCCAATGCCCCGGACGATAACGTTCCGCCGCAATAAAATTTAAAATTGTGCCTTTAAAGCACTGCATCATACATTCATCAAAACAATAATTATTAATGAAAAAGACATTATTAGTATCCGCTTATTTGTTGATGGGCACACTGGCCATTTCCCAGACCCGGCAACCGCCCGGCCCGCCGACCCTTGAAGAAAGATTAAAAAGAACGAACGAAATGCTGGTGAAAGAAGTACAGCCATCCAAAGCGCAGCAAACAGCCATCGAAACGGTGTTCAAATCGTTTTTTAACGAAGAGGATAAATTACGAAAAGACAATCCGCCGCCACCGCCGCCGCCCGTTGATCCAAAGGCTAAAGCAGCAATGGATAAGCTGGTAAGTGATAGGGACGAACGCATAAAAAAGATACTGACTCAAGCGCAATACACACGGTATATGGAAGTCGCAAAAAATATGCATCCGCCGCATCCGGGCGAAAAAGGCAAAGGTGGCCCCCCGCCGGTTAACAGGTAATGCTGCATTTAGCCTGAACTAATTCAATTTACCTTCAGTTTACTTGTTTAGCAATTGGTGAAACATTCCAGGAAAGTGAATAATAATTGTTGATTTTTATTACCCCCGTTTATTTTTTTCGGGCTGATATCAAAAAGATTTTCGAAAAGATCGGAGAGCGTGTAGCACAAATCATAAAAAAGTTTATTTCAATTGCGTTAAATGGCGGTATTTCCGGTGTTTTTGCCAGAATGTAAAAAACAAATTCCTATTTTTCGGCAAATCTGCAATATTATCCTACTTTTGCAGCCGGTAAAAAAAAGATGAAATTACCGGTGTCTATTTAAAAAAACAAAGATGTCTTATTTAACAAAAGAGAAAAAAGCAAACGTTTTTGCTGAATTCGGCGGCAGCGCTGCCAATACAGGTTCTATTGAGGGCCAAATTGCCTTGCTAACAGAGCGTATTAGTCAAATTTCGAAGCACTTACAAACCAACAAAAAAGATTTTTCTACTCATCGCGGATTGATGAAGTCGGTAGGTAAGCGTAAGAGTTTATTGCTTTACATGCAAAAACACAACCTTCAGGGTTATCGTTCATTAATCGAGAAGCTTGGTTTAAGAAAATAAAAACTTTAGGATATGATATTACTATTCCCAACTGGCTATTTTAACAGTTGGGAATAGTTGTTTAGTATCACTGCCATTTTTCTTCAAAATTATTTTTCACCGAAACCGCAGGGTGCAATTTCCCGCCTTACGCTTCTGGGTTTCGAAACACAAATTTTCTATTATGTTGTCTCAACCAATTAGTGTGAGCTTCGACCTGGGTGAAGGACGTGAAGTCTTTATCGAAACAGGCAAATTAGCTCGCCAGGCCGATGGCGCCGTTACAGTTCGCCAGGGCAATTGTATTATTATGGCTACGGTGGTAGCCAATATCGATCCCAGAGAAGGACAGGATTTCTTTCCTCTTTCGGTTGATTACCAGGAGAAATTCGCCTCTGCAGGCCGTATTCCCGGATCATTCTTTAAAAGAGAAGCCCGTTTAAACGATTACGAAGTATTGACCAGCCGGTTAATAGACCGTGCTTTGCGGCCCCTTTTTCCCGAAGATTATTTATGCGATGTTCAGGTTCTGATCAGCCTGATTTCAAGCGATGCGGAAGTAATGCCTGATTCACTGGCTTGTTTGGCTGCCTCGGCAGCTTTTGCAGTTTCCGATATCCCCATTAAGGAATTACTGAGTGAAGTAAGAATTGCCAAAGTAAACGGCGAGTTGGTGGTAAATCCTACCCGCAGCCAGTTAGCCGAAGCAGATTACGAATTTATTATTGCCGCTACCGAAAAGAATTTGATGATGGTAGAAGGCGAAGCCAAAGAATGTTCGGAAGAAGACCTGGTGCAGGCACTTGAAGTTGCCCACGAAGCTATTCGCAAACACATAGAGGCTCAGAAGCAATTGCGCGATAAAAAAGGGGTAACCGGCAAAAGGGATTACAAAAAGCCTGAAGGCAATGAAGCGATCAAGAATAAAGTCTTTGAATTTGCCAAAGACAAAGTTTACCAGATTGCAAAAAGCGGTGTTTCTAAACACGAACGCAGTGATGCATTTACGTTGCTAAAGGATGAAATTATTGCAAGCCTTGGCGAAGAAGTAACCGATCAGGAGAAAAAACATGCCAAAAAATATTATGCTGACCTTCAGTGGGAAGTGGTACGTAACATGATGCTTGACGACCGTATCCGGTTGGATGGCAGGGGCTTAGCTGATGTGCGTTCGCTTGAAATGGAAGTGGAGCCATTGCCAAGTCCCCATGGCTCGGCTTTGTTTACCCGGGGCGAAACACAATCGCTTACTACCGTAACTTTCGGTACTCCTTTAGATGAGCTGCTGATTGAAAGCGCTGCTAAGTCAGATTATTCTAATTTCATTTTGCATTATAAT
>JBBRCW010000046.1:0-26802 GCA_038204535.1 Chitinophagales bacterium
AGTGATTTTGCATATTCAATTACAGTGGTGGTTTTTCCCGAACCGGCAACAGCATTGATTTTAATGTTGCCTGTTGTTTGAATAATCGCCTCTTGTTCGGGTGTGAGGTTCATTTTGCTTTACGCTTAAATATTTATACAGCGTAAATTTATTTAAAGAAAACCATATGAAATGCGTTTGACCGTAAACATAGCAGACTGAAGAAGCCATGAAAAACTAGGGATGAACGGAGCGTCGCAACCAAAGTCCCGCCTGGTTCCAAATGCCTGTCACCAAATAAATACAAGCATAAAAAACCAGGCAGGTTCAAAGAAAGCCTAATTATTTTACCAGCTTTAGACATAGAGAACTGCATCCAGGCTTACCTGACATAGCCTGCATCTATTTCATTAAACCGCCAAACAACCCGCTGAATAGTTTAATGGCATTTTCAATTACCTCTGAGTTGCTGACCGGTATTTTTAGATAAGTCTGCCCAGTTGTTTGGTCAGTTTCAGTAAGCTTACCCGCAAGCAATTTTGCTCCTTCGGGTTTACTTAAAACCTGCACCAGGCTTTCTAAAAAGCCTGCTCCTTTATTCAATACCTCATCAGCGGCGGCGGAAACATCTTTGGCTTCCGCATTAATCAATGGCTTAACCTCAATGGTCTTTTCTTCAGGCACTTCATCTTCAAATGTTTCAGGTTGATCCTTAGCGACAGGAGCGGCATTCATTTCTTTTTCAGCAGTCCGGTCAGATGCTTCATTTGTAATGGTGGTTCTTTCCGCAGGCAACCCTGAAGTAATGGATTCTACGGATTTCATAAACAACTTAAACTTACTGTCTCCCATGAAGATGTCGTTATCGCCTGCGTCCAAAATTCCCGCGGCAATACCCTTCTTAAATTTTAATATTTCGAGCATCCGCTCCTCAATAGTTCCCTGCGCTACCAGGTTAATGATGCTTACATTTTTCTTCTGTCCCAACCGGTATATCCGACCGATGCGTTGTTCCAATATGGCCGGGTTCCAGGGAATATCAAGATTTATCATATAGGATGCCGCCTGTAGGTTAAGCCCTACACCTCCGGCATCGGTTGACAAGAACACCCGGCAATCCGGCTCACCATTAAACTGTTTAAACAAAGGCTCGCGGTTTTTGCTGGGAATGCTGCCATGCAGATACGCAAAGTCGATTTCCTTATCGTTGAGCATTTGCGCCACCAGCCTTGTCATTCTTTCCCATTGGCTGAATATTACCACCTTTTCACCTGGCATTGCCATAATATCTTCTAAAATATTGTCCAGTTCATCGAGCTTGGTTTGGTAATTTGTTTTCTTATCAACAATGAAAGTAGTATCGCAAACCATCCGCATCAGGTTCAGGTTACTCAACAGCCTTTGCCTTTCCTCTTCCGTTAAAAATCCAACCCGCTTCCATTTGTTTACAAGCCTTGCTACGATATCAGCGAACTCCAAATGCATTTGCATTTGCTCATCCGTCATCGGCACAAAAAAGTTTTTATCCATTCTTTCGGGCAAATCCTTTAAAACCTGTTTTTTGGTTCTGCGAAGCATTACATCTTTCAGCAGTTTACCAATATCATTCAGATTGTTATAACCGACCACCTTACCGTTTTCGTCTTTTACCTGGTGCTGGCTTAAAAAATTGTGCAGCGAGCCTAACAAGTAGGGATTTACAATTTGCATTAAGGAATACAACTCTTCAATATTGTTTTCAACCGGTGTGCCGGTAAGCACCATGGCATATAAAGTTTGTATGCGTTTTACTTTGGCTGATGTTTTTGCCCGCCAGTTTTTAATGCGCTGGGCTTCATCCAATATCAGCACATCGGCCTGCATTCTGTTCAGGTATTCATAATCGTTTGCCGCCACCTGGTAACTAATAATAAAATACTCAAATTTTTCATTCGCATACAATTCCATACGGGCAAGCAGGTTGCCTTCAACCACGCAAACATTTGTGTTGCCTGTAAATTTTTCAATTTCATTTCTCCATTGATATTTTAGCGAAGTAGGGCATACAATGATCGTTCTGCTGATTCTGAATTGCATTCTCATTACTTCGTTTGTAACGATAGCCTGCAAAGTTTTACCCAATCCCATATCATCGGCAATAATGCAACGGCCTGCCTTTACAGCAAACAATACGCCTTGTTCCTGGTAAGGAAACAACCTGGCCTTGCTTATTCCGTTCAACAGGCCGACTTGCATTCGCTCAACCAGTTCCCCTCTTTTCACCTCGTCGCGCTGCTCAACAATAAAAGCAAGTGCATCCTCATAACACCTGAAGTTTTCGTGCATATCAAGCGCCGCTTTGTAAAATTTTTCAAACTGCTGGTAGGCTCCGGGTTTCAGCACCAGGTCTTTATCAAAGTATGGAGTGGCAAGTGCAGCGAATGCTTTTTGCTCTTCGGTACCAATGCGAAGCCTTACTTTTCTTTCGCCGCGATAATCTAAATAAACCGAACTGTAAGCAGCCGAATATGGTTGCTGCAACGCCTTCCTAAGTGCAGATCTTGCATTTACAAACAGCAATACCGCTTCAATATGTTTGCAGGTACCCAATTGATTGGTCTTATAGTCGGGGCAACTGCAATAGTTTTGCGAATTGTCGGCACTACGTAATGCTACCTTGTAACTGTTTTTGGACTTATCGCTGTAAACATTATAATTGGTATAGACTAGCCCGTCCCCTGTTTTCTTAATGGTAAATTTTTCATCTTCCGCTATTTGCCTGCGTAACGCCGATTGCCATTCAAAAGAACTCATTTCATCGGGCTTGCGATTTAACGGAATACGAGGTTTAACCGGTTTCTTTTTACCTTTTGATTTCATGCTGTACTTTTTACTGCTGCAATGTTACACACTATTCAAACCCGCCTCAATTGTAAATTAGTCATGTTGATAAATTGTGGAGTTTTTTAAACAGGTGTCCCTCCTTCATTATTTAAACCGCTATCCCGAATAAGGGGTAAAAAGTGAGTGAGATTTTTTTTGCCTGCCCCGTTTTTCGGGGAACCAGGCTGAATTACTACTCTGAAGCTTACGTTGCCACGTCCGCCCGGCCAGCCATTCGGACGGGCTCGGTTCAAACGCAGTTTTTCATAGCCCCGATTTAATCGGGGGCAGTTTACCCGGAGTTTGCCGAAGAGTTTACCCAGAGCTTGTGGAAGGGCACTCTTTTACTTTTTATTTCATAAAGAGCAAAGAGAAAAAGGCAACTAATTTGCCCCTGCCTAAGTATAGCAAAAACAAATAAAATCTACGTAAAAAAATAGCCACCCGGGTTGGGCGGCTATTTGTATCTATTGCAAATGATTTATTTATTCTGCAATAATAGTTTTGGTGATCTGTGTGTCTTTACTTACAATTCGCAATTTGTAAATACCTGCTGGCAAGGCCTGGTTAAAGTCAACAGTCTGTGTTGCTGAACCACCCAGGTGGTCGATTTGCCTGCTGAAAAGCTGCTGACCAGCAATGTTGAACAGATTAATGGTGTATCTGCCTTTTTCCATTCCATTCCATTCAACTGTTAACCTGCTTCCTTTAACAGGGTTTGGATAAATAACTATCCGGCTTTTACCAGCATTAAGCTGTACTCTTACAATGTTGGTCAGTTTAACTTCGCCGTTTTTGCCATATACTTTTATGCGATAGTAGTTGGCACCCGAAACCGGATTTGCATCCAGGTAATAATAATTGGTCAGCAAGGTGTTATTGCCTTTGGCCGCTATGCTTCCGATGGAGCTGAAGTTGATGCCATTCAGCGATTTTTCAATTTCGTATTTTTCAATACCCAGTTCGGTTTGGCTATTCCAGTCAAGCTGAATGCCATTTGTTCTTTCAGCAGCTTTTAATGAAGTGATGGTTACAGGAAGCGGTGCCGCATTTTTTATAGTACCGGGAGAACCGATTTCCTCAGCATCGTTAACCGCAACCAAAGCGCCATTTACGCCAACCATACTTAATAAGCTAATGGTTGTATTGTTAAGGCCGGAAGCGTTGTCAAATGTTCTAAACGGACTTTCAGAAGAAACACCAAAAATAACAGTTGCTTTAAGTGCACCTGTGCTGTTGAAGATATTTACCTGGTCGCCTGCCGTACCTAAACCGCCCGAACCTGAATAGCTTCCGAATTGAAGGCTGGCGGGAGGATTTGCACCAAACCAGGTGTTTAAGAAAGTCGCCTTTTTAGTGGGGAGGTCGTCGGTGTCGATAAAGATTACTGACTCACCCGGCGCGATACTGGTTATTCCGTTTAACGTAGCGGCTCCCACATAAGATTGCGAATTGTCATCGGTTTTCCAGCCGGTTATATCTATTGCGCTGGCACTGGAGTTGGTTACTTCAAACCAATCTGACCCTACAGGGCTGTTGCCACTCGACCATGGCGCAACTTCAGAAATAAAGAGTTTTCCGATAGAACCCGGTGAACCGATTTCATTGGCATCATTGATTGCCGCAAACGCCTCGTTTACGCCCACCATGCTAAGTGTGGTAATTGCTGCATTGTTAAGACCGGCTGCATTGTTAAAGGTTGGATAAGGACCTGAAGGAGAACTTCCAAAGGTAACATTGGCATGAAATGTTCCGCCAGCATCAAATAAATTAACCGCGTCGCCATTTGAACTAAGGCCAACACCGGAGCCAGTATAGCTTCCTACCTGTAAGACAGCCGGTGGATTAGCGCCAAACCAGGTACTTAAAAATAAAGGAATGGTGTTGGTTGGGTCGGCTGTTTCCAGAAAGATTACTGATTCACCGGGAGCAATGCTGGTAATTCCATTTAATGCTACAGAAGATGCAAACAAATTTGAGTTGTCATCCATCTTCCATCCGGTAATATCTACGGCGGTGCTGCCTGTATTGGTTACTTCAAACCAATCGGCGCCAACAGGGCTGTTGCCACTTGACCAGGGTGCCACCTCGGAAACCACAATAGATGGGGGGACGGGAGTTTCATTTACGACATCCGTTACCGAAAGCAAATAATTGATGGAAGCATCGGGGGTGCTGCCAACCGTTGGGTCATCAACGTTAATTGTAATGTTGTAACTGGTTTTTGTTTCATAATCCAGCACAGTACCAGCTTTAATAAACAGGCCATTACCAATTATTTCAAAAAAGGCGGCATCCGCTCCGCTTATGGAGATAATATTGGTGCCTAATCCATCGTCGGTTACCACCAGGTCAGCCACTTTAATGGGCGATGCCGTGCTTGTGTTTTCCAATATTGAAGTGACGGCGTTGTTGAGCACAATTGCAGTAGGAGCCTGGTTGGGCGCCGCAGAAGGGGCATATACCCAAAGCTGCGGATAATCAATACTACCTCCTCCGTTTTCACTCACCACATACAATATTCCATCATGGTCCATTGTTAAACCTTCGTGCTGATGATCGGCAAGCGACAATGTATTGCCTTCGCCCTGCATTATTTGAAGTGAATTTGCAACTGCGCCGGTACGGCTTAGGTTCACAATCTTACCTTGCTCCTGGCTCAGCACCAAAATGTTGTTGTACATGGACACACCATTAAGCGCGGGCAAATTAGATAAGGCGTACACATCTGCAAAGTCTGAAAGACCAGCTAAGGCGGGATCGAAAAGGTTGGTTGAATTTGCAGTTGAAGGCGAACCATTGGTGGCGGTACCGGCATCAAAATCAATCCCGGTTTGAAAAACACCTTCGGGACTTGCTTCCTTAACAAACACATAACCATTGGTCAGCGGGTCGTACGACAGACCTTCAAGCCCGATATTGCCAATGCTGGTACCCAATTTTACCGTTTTTGTATCTGCCCTGGTTAAAGTGGTGCCGGCAACATAAGTGAACAAAACCGCCTGGCGATCCCGTTCTTCTACCATTACAAATTTTCCATTTCCTATATAGGCTATACCCTCGGTGTCGTAAAACTCTGTGCCCTGCGGACTGCCGCCGGTTGCCAACGTCATGGAGTTTACCAGTTGCCCGGTTTTAGTAACCTGCACCACCGATGTACCTCCATCGCCTATAACAAATAATGTTTGGGTATCCCAATTGAAGGTAACTGCCGATACTTCCTGCGCTAATAAACTGTTGGCTGGCGGAGTGGTTCTGGTTGGCTCAGGTAAATCGTACCGACCTATGCGCACGTATTTAGAAAGATCAATTGTAGCGTTGGTGGTAAATGCTGTAGTGTTGGGAACAGTTGCGGCGTAATCGCTATTGGTTTCATCAACGGTCCATTTGGTAACGTCGTTTATAAACGACCTGTAGGCAACATAAGTCAGCCTCCCGGCCCGCGCACCGGTGTATTCGCCATAATCGGCGCTGGTGCGTATAACCAGTGCATTTACTCCAATGGTCAGTCCCGCATTTGTTATCGGATCGCCGGGGCTCACCGCGTCGCCCGAAGAAACCGCAGCTAATATTAAAGAGGGCGCATCTGCAGACGCACCAATAAACGCGTATACAATTTCAGCGCCCGTTGAAAGTCCATAGTTGATGCTTCCTGCAACTGTTGCGCGGGATAAAGTGCCCATTGAAGCAGAAAGGTTGATTGCGTTATCAACCGCGCTAAAGCGTACGACAGTTCCTGCGGCAATAACACCGGCACCAGAATTCCATTGCAGGTAAGATTCACCGGTATTAAATGAGGTAGCGGTTAATGCTTCATTGTCGGTAAAATAAATTATTGTATTTGCGGCAATGTCAACAAATGGTACCATTGAAAATCCATCTTCATCGGCGTTAAACGAAGTAAAAGCAACATCGCCTTTTGCAAGTTGCGCGTTTACTTTTTGGTTGAAGCCACATAGGGCCAACATCACACAAAAAGTAACTAATACTTTTTTAAATACGTGAAAATTTCCGGACGGGTAACATCTTGAAAAACCAAAATTAAATTTTGGCTTACAAGTGGAAAGGGTAGCATTTAGAATCATTCTTTTGATTTTTGACTGAAAAAATTGGCTGCGGAATTAAACAACTAAGAAAATCAAATCCTGACTGACCAACCCTTTTCTTGCATTATCAAAATATTAAACCTTAAAAAACGATTAAATGGTTTGCAAAGTGTGATACACAAAATATTGCGGGCACAGCATACCAATGCTTGCGGTAACGTATTGTAGATGTAAGTGTAAAAAATTTGCAGTGCCGTTGTATAAAAACCTGACAGTATCGAATGGATACCAGCCTGCAGGTCATTTATCAGCTTTAGAAGCTTTCGACATTCAAAAGAAAATTTATTTTTTGAAAGTGAAGTTGCTTTTTTTGCTATCGATAAAGTGATTATTTCGGTAGTAATGTCTTTTTAAAGGTGTCAATGAATATGCTTCGCTATTTGCAGTGCAACGAGAATCCTTTGAAAAACAAACGCTGGTATGTTAGTCGTTTTTTACAACTTCTTTGGGCCACCCGGTAGGGATAAGGTCAATTTACGGCTTTGGCATATCCGCTTTTGTCAGCAGCCTCTTTGCGGTTACTGCTTAATGCTACCAACATCGCAATGCCTGCCCAAACAAGCAATTGCCAGGTAACAAGCGACCAACCTCCTTTTTGCCAGCACTGCACACCGGCAAAAGTCCCCAGGGCACCGCCAACAAAATAAGTGGTCATGTAAATGGTATTAATGCGGCTGTGGGCTTTATCATCTAAAGTGTAGATAGTTGCCACGTTGGTAACTTGTGTGGCCTGCACGCCAACATCCAGCAGCAATACCGCTATTATGAAGCTGACCAGGTTGTAAGGAAATATCTTTATGATCAGCACACCGGTTATGATCATGGATACGGTGTAAACCAGCGATCGGGCAGGGTTGCCTTTATCCGCCAACTTACCAAATACGGGGGCCAGCAAAGCGCCGCCAATAGCCACTATGCCAAATAACCCAATCGTATCAGCCTTGTAATTAAAGGGAGGTCCGCTTAAATGAAACGTAAGTGTTGTCCAGAAAGAACAAAACGCCCCAAACACCAACGCCCCTAACAAAGCAATTCGCCGAAGCAGGGAGAAACGCATTACCTGTTGCAGGGTCGACTTTAAAAGATTTCCATAATGGCCGGCAAACTGAACCGGAACGTTGGGTAAGCTGTATTGTATTGATAACGCTGAAACAAACACCATACAGGCAGAGATTCCATACACGTACCTCCAGCCAAACCACTCAGTAATATAACCGCTGAATACCCTTGCGGCCAATATGCCGATCAATATGCCCGTAAAAATAATTCCAACATTTCGGCCACGGTTTTGGTTGTAGAGGCTGGCTGCCATTGGTAAAATTACCTGCGCCGCCACAGCTAACAAGCCAATCAGCAGGCTCATAAAGTACACGCCTGCAAGTGTGTTAACCAGTGTCATTGCCGCCAGCGCCGCTACCAACAGGGCTTGTAAAATGAGGATTAGTTTTTTTCGATTTACTTTATCGCCGGGCGGCGTTAAAAAGAAAAGCCCCAAACCATACCCGGCCTGCGACAAAACAGAAATTACCCCGGCCTGGCTTTCGCCCACTTGCAAGCTTGCGGCAATTTCTTTTAAAATGGGTTGATTATAATAAATGGTTGCCACGCAAACGCCGGCCGAAACAGCCATTACTCCAGTCTGTATTTTAGTTAAATGTTGGGTATTCATATTAATTTTCAGCAGGCTTTATTGCGATCGTTGTTAAGAAAAGCGGGTTTGGGTAATTGAACTGGCAAATATTCGTTTTTATTCAAAGATTGTTCCGCGCCCCGACTTTAAACAAATAAGTTCCGAAATCTGCAATAATAAAGTTTTGCCGGGCCACGATTTCTGAGAGAGAATTATTTTACTTTTACCGCCCCACAAAATATTTTGAGATGGAAGAGATTGTTGCGGCCATAAGCCGGTTATTCAGAGAGTATGCCGGATGCCCCGAAGACAGGATTGAAAAACTTCCGCAATCGGGCAGCGACAGAATGTATTTTAGATTGTACAGCGGCGATAAAACGTACATAGCTACCCATAACCTGAATGTAAAAGAGAATGAAACATTTATAAATTTTACACGGCATTTTTTAAAATCAGGATTGCCGATGCCAGAAATTTATAACATAAACGATGAAAAGACCATTTACCTGCAGCGCGACCTGGGAACCCATTCGCTGCTGAACAAGTTAGAAATAAATGGTCATTGCGAATACACATATGATTTATTTAAAAAGAGCCTGCAGCAATTGGCGCGGTTACAAATTTTGGGCGACAAAAATCTCAACTATGAAGAAAGATGCCTGACCGCCAAAGAATTTGGAAAGCAGGCAATACTAAGCGATTTGTTATACTTTAAATATTATTTTCTCGATACATTAAAGCTGCCTTACGATAAACAGGCGCTGTTAGACGATTTTGAAACCCTAAGCAATTACCTGGAAAATGCCCGGCATAAGTATTTTATGTTCCGCGATTTTCAAAGCCGCAATGTGATCATTGAAAACGACGAGCCGTATTTTATAGATTACCAGGGCGGAATGAAAGGAGCTTTGCAATATGATGTTGCCTCATTGCTTTGGCAAGCCAAGGCCAATTTGAGCGATGATTGGAAAAACCATTTGCTGAATGATTATATGGACGAGGCGGATAAATTATTGGATGAACCGATCGACAGGCCTTTTTTCATTGGCCAGTTTAACGGGTACGTTTTAATAAGGTTGTTGCAGGTACTGGGCGCTTATGGTTTTCGCGGTTTGTTCGAGCGGAAGGCGCACTTTTTATCCAGCATTCCGCTAGCCTTGCAAAACCTTAAATTTTTTATTGAAAACAAAGCTATTGGTGCACAAACGCCCGA
This sequence comes from Chitinophagales bacterium, assembly GCA_038204535.1. Lineage (GTDB taxonomy): Bacteria > Bacteroidota > Bacteroidia > Chitinophagales > Chitinophagaceae > Segetibacter. Next base: position 9,791 of record JBBRCW010000046.1, read on the forward strand.
GTTTGACCGCGTAATGAAATGCATTGTGGAGACTGAAATAATCGAAAGATTTAAGACAGTTCGTGCAGATGAAAAAACACCGCTGGTCGTAAACATCAGCAGCTTCAGTTACAAAAAAGCTTTGCCCCAAGACGATAGCGGAAATGGGGGTGGCTTTTTATTTGACTGTAGGGGGGTTTTAAATCCGGGCCGTTTTGTTGAATTTAAAACTTTAACCGGCCGCGACAAACCCGTGATAGATTTCTTAGAGCAACGAACCAAAATGCCCGATTTTCTTAACAGTGTTTTTCACCTGGTGGATATTTCAGTGGAAGATTATATTGTTCGCGGTTTTAATAGCTTGCTTGTAGGTTTTGGATGCACCGGCGGGCAACACCGCAGCGTTTATGCTGCCGATTGTCTTGCCCGTCATCTTAAAAATAAGTTTGACGTAAAGATCAATCTGCAGCACAAAGTGCAGGATGCGAAAGATTGGGTGAATGAGAAGCCCCGGCCGCCCCGGCCCTAAAGGGAGAAGAGAGAGAGAGGAGGAAGCCCAGAAGCCCCGGCCCTAAAGGGAGAAGAGAGAGACCAGGCGGTAGGAGGCTTCTTTTAAAAAAGATAGTGGTAATAAAATGAAAATGATAATTGATGCTGTATAACAGTTCCCTTTTTGAGGGGATAGGGGTCCGGGCAATGATTTTAGCAGCGGGCCTGGGTACCCGTTTAAAACCCTGGACGGATCACCATCCCAAGGCGCTGGCACTGGTAAATGGCAAAAGCCTGCTGCAACATAACATTGAATACCTGCAAAGTTTTGGAATAAGGGATGTAGTGGTTAATGTGCATCATTTTGCCAGCCAGATAATAACGGCTATTGAAAATAACAACGGATGGGGTAGCAACATAACAATTAGCGATGAAACCAGCGAAGTACTGGAAACGGGGGGAGGGCTGATGAAGGCTGCACCTCATTTACAAGCCGGATCGTTCTTATTAATGAATGTGGATGTTTTAACCGATCTCGATTTAGGGAACATGATCGCTTTTCATCAAAAAAATAAATGCCTTGCTACGCTTGCTACTACCGACCGGCAAACCTCCCGTTATTTTTTGTTCGATGGGCAGGAAAATTTGGTTGGTTGGCGAAATGTAACGACGGGGGAAGAGAAGCCCCCCTACCCCCCGAAGGGGGGGATTGCAAACTTGGTAAAGCAGCACGCATTTAGCGGCGTGCATGTTATTGATCCGGCTATCTTTTCACTTATAGCCCGCCAGGGCAAATTTTCTATGGTAGATGTTTACCTCGACCTTATGGGAAAGCATACCATAAAAAGCTTTGATCATACCGGCGGGCGGTTTATTGATGTTGGCAAGCCGGAAAGTATTAAGTTGGCGGAAATGCCCCCCTGCCCCCCGAAGGGGGGATCTGCGTAATAGATAATCCTATTATGCAATCAACCCTCAGGGGCGAAATACATCAACTCACGGTGAATCCCTGTGGGATGTGACAACCCGCCAAAGAAGAACATACAAGCCCTGTAGGGGCGCAATACATCAACAGAGGGTGAAGCCCTGTGGCTGAGCCGATGTGACATCTCGCCAAAGAAGAACATGCAAGCCCTTAGGGGCGTAATACATCAGCACAGGGTGAAGCTCTGTGGCTGAGCCGATGTGACATCCCGCCAAAGAAGAACATGCAAGCCCTTAGGGGCGCAATACATCACCACAGGGTGACGCCCTGTGGTGCAGGGGTGAAATAATACAAGTAAACAAAAAGAAATAACTAATTATCCCGCCTTTTATAATACCTGCTTAACTTTCCCGTTTTAATAGATTAAAAGAATTTTAAATGGCTAATTATTTTGTTCATCCATCTTCGTTTGTGGATGAACCTTGTGAAATTGAGGAAGGCGTTAAGATCTGGCATTTTAGTCACATTATGGCCAACTGTAAGATTGGCAAAGGTTCCAATATCGGTCAGAATGTGGTTGTTTCTCCGGGTGTGGTATTGGGCAAAAATGTAAAGGTCCAAAACAATGTTTCCATATACGAGGGGGTAATTTGCGAAGACGATGTGTTTCTTGGTCCGTCGATGGTATTTACCAATGTAATTAATCCGCGAAGCGCGGTTACCCGAAAACATGAATACAAAAAAACCATTGTGAAAAAAGGAGCCAGTATTGGCGCTAATGCCACCATTGTTTGTGGTTACGATATTGGGGAGTATGCCTTTATTGGCGCCGGTGCGGTGGTCACTAAAACGGTTCCCGCTTATGCATTGGTAGTGGGCAATCCTGCCAGGCAAATTGGCTGGGTTAGCGAATATGGAAACCGTTTGCATTTTGATGAAGCCGGTAAAGCAACCTGTACCGAAAGCAACGAAAGTTATATTTTAAAAGAAAACAAGGTTTCAAAAACAGAATAATGACAACGAACGAGACAGTAAATTTTGCGGTGATTGGCTGCGGCCATATAGGTAAGCGCCATGCCGAAATGATTGAAAGAAACCCTGAAGCCAGGCTGGTTGCCCTGGTTGATGTAAAAGTTAAAAATGATCTTTCCTTAAAATTTGATGTTCCCTTTTTTAATTCGCTCGACGATTTTTTAAAGGATGATCTGGCCGCAGAAACCCAGGTCATCAATATCGCCACACCCAATGGCTATCATGCCGGGCAGGCGCTGCAGTGTCTGAATGCCAAAAAACACGTGGTGCTCGAAAAGCCCATTGCGTTAACCAAAACCGATGCTGAAAAGATCATTTACAAAGCGCTGAATGTGCATCGCCATGTTTTTGCGGTAATGCAAAACCGTTATTCGCCGCCCTCTGCCTGGCTAAAACATATGGTGGATAGCGGACAGTTAGGTAAGATCTATATGGTGCAATTGAATTGCTATTGGAACCGCGACGACCGTTACTATAAGCCGGATAGCTGGCATGGAAAAAAAGACCTGGACGGCGGCACCCTGTTCACCCAATTTTCTCACTTCATCGATATTTTGTATTGGATCTTCGGCGACATCACCAACATTGTATCGAAACTTAGCAGCCACAACCACCAGCATCTTACAGAGTTTGAAGACAGCGGATTTGTTCATTTTGATCTTATAAACGGCGGTGCGGGAAGTCTGAATTATAGCACCTCGGTTTGGGACCGCAACCTTGAAAGCAGTATGACAATCATTGCCGAAAATGGCAGTATTAAAATAGGCGGCCAATACATGGACAAAGTGGAGGTTTGCCATGTAAAAGATTATGAAATGCCAGACCTGGCGCCAACCAATCCGGGAAATGATTATGGCGCCTATAAAGGAAGCGCCGCCAACCATCATTATATTATTGAGAATGTAGTTGATGTAATTAAAAACAATGCCCCTATTACCACCAATGCGCTGGAAGGATTGAAGGTAGTAGAAATTATTCAGCGCATCTATGCTGAGAAAAAGTAACACTGACCGCCCTTGCTCATTAGCCGTTTCTCATCAAAAATAATGACTGTATATTAGTGTTTAACAGTTACCCCAATTATGGACGAACCAATTATTGAGGATAAAGATTTTGAAAAAACTGATTTTACAGCCGATGGTCTGGCCAGGGGGCAATACGACCATTGTTCGTTTGCTTATTGCAACTTAAGCAATATGCAATTGAACGATTTGGAATGGCTGGATTGTCGCTTTGATCACTGCAACCTTTCTTTGTCAACAATCAGAAATGCCCGCTTAAAGAATGTTGCATTTTCGGGCTGCAAACTGTCAGGCATAGACTTTAGCGTTTGTAACGACTTTTTATTTGAAGTAAATTTTGAGGCTTGCGTTATCGACTATTCCTCTTTTTATAAAAAGAATTTAAAGAAGGCGAAATTTATTGAATGTTCGTTGATTGAAGTTGATTTCACAGAGGCTGATTTAACCGGCGCGGATTTCAAAAACAGCAATCTCTTAAATGCAGGTTTCAACAGAACCAATTTGCAAAAAGCCGATTTTACCAGTGCTGTCAATTACTCGATCGACCCCGGCAACAACACCATGAAAAAGGCTAAATTTTCTTATGCAGGCCTAAGTGGTTTACTGGGCAAGTACAACCTTGATATAGTTTATGATAATTGAACCAGCCACTCGTGCTATTGTTGAATAGTAATTTTTGTGCCCACCGGTACCAGCTTATATAGCTGGGTAATATGTTCGTTTTTCATGCTGATGCACCCCATCGTCCAGTTCTGGTATTGATCGATTGCATATCCCTCTCTTGGCCAGGTTCCATGAATGCCAATGTCTCCCCCGATTTTTGCATAAGGTGGAATTACGCCTGTCTGTTTTCTGCGGTTAAAAAGTTCAACGCTTTCGCTTGTAGGATAATCTATGCCCATATAGCGGCACCATTTTCCATGAACCTTTTTGTTGGCGATAGTAAAAGTTCCTTCGGGTGTCTTGCGGTCGCCCTGCATCAGTTTATCGCCCATGTCATTGTTACCAAAAACTACCGGATATGTGATTAGCCAGCCTTCCACATCATACACCTTTAATTCATAATCGCTTTTATCTACCACAATCCGGTAGGCGCTCTTGCTATAGGAGTATCTGTTAAACGATGTATTGGTAAAAAATACAATTGATAAAAGGAAAAAGACCCGGCTGTTCTTCATATACTTTGTAAGTCTTAAATTTGGATTAAGACGGTAAATTAACGATTAGGCTTGGTCTGGTATTTCGCTTTCACAAAAGTTTATCACGAGCAAAGCAGCGTTCATTTTTTTAAATATTTAAATGAATGTTAGTCAGTAATACCTGTTGCCATTTAAATGCCATGGCAACTGATCAAAGCATGTCAGCCATGTTGATAAGGTTCATGCGGGGGATGTTCAAATGATAGAAATTCGCTTTCGCGGTTGAGCGAAGTCCGGGTTTTAGGCAAGCATTCAGGATGATTTTTCTGAATGAATTGCACCAGCTTTTCACGTATCACGCACCTCAGGTCAAACGCGTTGCTTGAGTTATCCGCGCTCATTAATGCCCGTACCTCAATCGTCTTTTCCGAAGTATTGGTCACCTGTATAATTCCCACCCTTTTGTCCCATAGTTCCGATTCTCTCAACAGGCGATCAAACTCCGTTCTAATGGCCTCCATTGGCGCGTTATAATCCAGGTAAATAAAAACGGTGCCTAATATTTCAGAAGTATTTCTTGTCCAGTTTTGAAAGGGCTTCTCTAAAAAATAATTGATGGGTAATATCAGCCGTCTTTGGTCCCAGATATTTATTACCACATAGGTAAGATTAATTTCTTCCACCCGGCCCCATTCTCCTTCAACTACCAACACATCGTCTATACGTAAAGGCTGGGTAAACGCAATTTGAAAACCTGCCAACAGGTTTCCGATCGATTTTTGCGCAGCAAAACCCACAATTAAACTGCTTATACCCACGCCGGTGAGCAAACCGGTACCTAACCTTCGCAGGCTGTTAAAACTTAATAATAAGGCGCCAATTGCCAGCAGTACGATCAATAATATACCCACCTTTCGCAAAAACTGCAACTGGGTTCTGATTTTTCTTACTCGCAGATTATCATGCTTTTTTATGTCTAAGTAATAATACACATAGTCTTCGCCCATTTTTATGAGAGAAATCAATAGCCAGGCAACAGTAACAATAAGCAACACCTCGGTGGTTTTACTTAAAAACGAAATCGTTTTTGCTGACAAAGACATCAGTGGCAGAAACAGATTTAGAACAACCAGGGGCAGTAAAAATGATAATGGGTGGTTTAACCGCATTAAGAACGACTGGATAAAAGAATAATGAACGTGTCTTTTGGCGTAATACCGCAACACAATTGATGAAAAGAATTTTAAACCGAATCCGCATAAAAATGCGAATAAGATCAAAATGCTGTCGTAAGCAAAAGGGGGAAGCTGACGTAATTGAGTTGTAATGTTTTTCCACATAAAAAGAATGCTTTAATTAATAACAACGGCCACCCTTTCATTAATTGATTCTAAGGTGTGCCTTTCTTTTGATATGGCAGCAATAATTTTATTTGATTAGTAAAAGACCATGTCAAAATGCATAGCCTGGCAATTAATTTAAAACCGAGGCGTCTTTTTCAGTTTCAATGGAAGGTTGCTCCTTAATAGCGGCCCATCCGCCAGCAACGTTTCTTACATTATGAAACCCTTCCCGCTTTAAAAGCGACAAAGCGATAACGCTTCTATAGCCGTCTGAACAATGCACATATAAGTTATCATTGTCGTCAATATTAGCCATACTTGCCGGGTCTATCAGATTGGCCAACGGCATATTTATTGCGCCTTTTACATGACCATCGGCAAATTCTACTTCTTTTCTTACGTCGAGCACAACCAGCTTTTCATCAAACGGAATATCCATTGCCAATTCATCCGCTTCAATGTCTATGATCATGTCGATTGGCTCGCCGGCGTTTTGCCAGGCTTCAAATCCGCCGGCTAAATAACCTTCTATAGTAGAAATCCCCACACGCGATAAGCTTATTACACTTTCCTTTTCCTGCCCGGGTTCGGTTATTAACAAGATGGGTTTTTTAAATGGCAGCAGGTTACCCGCCCATTCTGCAAATCGGCCTTCCAGCCCAATACTAATGCAGCCCGGTACAAAACCCTGCGAAAAAACATGGGTGTTGCGGGTATCGGCCACCACGATATTGTCGCTCATCTTTTGTTTAAAATCGCCCACGCTAAGCTGTGTAAGCGCTTTTTCCAAAACAGTGTCAATGTTTTTATAACCTTCTTTGTTTATGCGGGCATCGTCGGGAAATTTATTGGGAGCCTTGTTCAATCCTTCAGTTACAGCTTTAATAAATTCTTCTTTTGATTGATGCTTCAATGCATAATTGGTCTGTTTTTGTTCGCCAATAGTACTGAATGTTTCGCTGTCCAAACGCTGTCCAAAACTGCTTCCCGAGCCATGTGCCGGATAAACGATTACCTCGTTATTAAGCGGAATGATTTTGTTTTGAATGCTTTCATATAAATAACCGGCAAGTTCGCTGGCAGTTATATCGCCTTGGCTTGAAATCGGTTGTCCGGCATCGCCCATAAATAAGGTATCTCCGGTAAATGCCGCATAGTCGCCGCCATTTTCATCCTGTAATAAATAGCAGGTGCTTTCAATAGTGCGCCCGGGTGTATGTAAAGCCTTTATAACTATTTTGCCAATAGAGAATGCCTCGCCGTCTTTTGCCTGGTGAATTGGGAAACTGGTTTCAGTATGCGGGCCATATACAATGGGCGCTTTGGTGGCATTTGACAGATCAATTTGACCGCTTAAATAAGCGGCATCAAAATGTGTTTCGAATATATATTTTATGGTGGCTTTTCTTTCTGTAGCCAGCAAAAGGTACGCTTCAATATCATTTAACGGATCTATTATTGCTGCTTCCCCTTCGCTCTCAATATAATAGGCTGCTTCGTCAAATCCGTTTGTGATTAGTTGCTTAATATACATTTTTCGAAATTTTCTGCAAAAGTAAGCGACCACAGTTAAGCGGCAAACCCAAAGTCTTTAACACATTAGCCTGTAGATTCTTAAATCAATTATAAAAAGTATGAAATAGACGTTGTTTAACTTTTTTGCCAGTTAATTTGAAAGCAGGCATAGGAGCGGATTGCCTAATTTCGCCGAAAAATATAATAATGACACCTGCATTCGATATTACCAAGCCCATTGCCATAGGTTGCGATCACGCTGGTTTTGAATATAAAATGGTACTTGTTAAGTATCTGAACAGCCTCGGCTTACAGATAGAAGATTTGGGGACTTACTCGGAGAACTCGGTGGATTACCCTGATTTTGCACATCCGACCGCAGAAAGCGTGGAGAATGGAAATGCCGCTTTTGGTATTTTGATCTGTGGTAGTGCTAATGGGGTTGCTATTACCGCAAATAAACACCAGGGTATCAGGGCGGCGCTCTGCTGGCACAAAGAAATTGCCGAAGTAACCCGCAGGCATAACAATGCCAATATTATTTGTTTGCCAGCACGGTTTATCAGTCAGCAAAATGCCATTGATATGGTAAACACGTTTATGAATACCGAATTTGAAGGTGGCCGCCACGCCACACGGGTTAACAAGATTGCCTGCGCCTGATTATCAAAATACTATACCAAGAAAGATGAAAAAAACACTTGCCACATTCTTGTGCTTAATGGTTGCAACCATGGCATTTTCGCAATCGGGCCCCGATAAATATGCCGGTATGATAACCCCGCAATCGCTTAAACAACAATTGACAATAATAGCTGGGCCTGGCATGGAAGGAAGAGAAACCGCCACCGAGGGCCAGCGGAAAGCAGCACAATATATAGCCAGCCAGTTTAAAGAAGCCGGTTTATTACCCGTACCCGGTACCATAAATTATCAGCAGACGTTTCCGTTGTTTTACGATACGCTAATAAACACCAGCCTGGTGATTCACCGCAAAAAACTGGAGTTTGGAAAAGATTATGTTGCTACCCTTCAAGCCAACGAAACTGGCAGATTACGCAGTAAAAAGCTTGTTTTTGCAGGCTATGGAATTAGCGACAGCGCCTATGATGATTATGCGGGTAAGAATGTGAAAGGAAAGATTGTGGTAGTTTTTTCGGGCGAACCCAAAGTGGGCGACAAATACCTGGTCGGCGGTACAAACCGCCCTTCTAAATGGAATGTTTTTCAAGGCAATGCGAATAAAGCAAAGGCTGCCAAACAAAAGGGCGCTGTGGGCGTAATTTTCATTAATACCGCTTTGGCCGAATTTACGCCTCAGACATTGGCCGGTATAAGAAAATCGAATATCTATTATCCAAAACCTACAGGCACCGAAACCGAAACGGTGGATTTAATTACGATCAGCCATTCAAAAGCCGCAAGCCTGTTTGGTGCATCTTTCAATGATTTATTGTCACGCGCAAAAGCAATGGAGCCGCTCAACCAGTCTGACATCACCCTAAACAAAAAGGTGAAATTTGTTTTTGAAGAAAAGAAGGTGCCCCAGTTTTCGACCAATGTTGCGGGCATGATTGAAGGCACCGACAAAAAGGATGAATATGTAATACTGACCGGGCATTACGACCATTTGGGTAAGCGTGGTGAGGTTATTTATTATGGTGCGGATGATGACGGAAGCGGAACCACCAGCGTTATTGAAATGGCCAGGGCCTTTGGCCAGGCAAAGGCTGATGGAAATGGCCCCCGTCGTTCTATGATCTTTATGACCGTTTCGGGCGAAGAAAAGGGACTGCTGGGAAGCCAGTATTATTCAGAAAACCCATTGGTGCCTTTAGAAAAAACGTCGGTTAACCTAAACACAGACATGGTGGGGAGAATTGACCCAAGCCGTAATTATGGCGACTCTGCCAATTATGTATATGTTATTGGCGATGACAAACTATCGAGCGACCTGCAGAAAATTACCGATGAAGTAAACACCCGTTATGTGAATTTGGAGCTGGACAGAAAGTTTAATGCAAACGATCCCAATCGATTTTATTACCGCAGCGATCATTACAATTTTGCGAAAAAAGGCGTACCGATTATTTTCTATTTTAACGGAACCCATGCCGATTATCACAAACCAACCGACACTGTTGATAAAATAAATTTTGGTGTAATGGACAAAAGGGTGCGGCTGGTATTTCATACCGCCTGGGTAATGGCCAATAGGGATGACATGCTGAAGAGGGATATTCCGCTGAAGTAGCTATAGATGACGGAGTCGTATGTTGTTTTTTGTGATCGTAGTTGATCTTTAAACTGGAAAAGCAATTAATGACATTTAGAGAGGCGTCATTGTGAGTGATTAATTTATGAGGTCCCAAAAAAGTTCTTTGAAAATGACACAGCAGAAAGCGTCTAATTTCGAAGTGACTTTATGTACTCAGCATCTGTGCTTCTATTAAACATTCTGGCTGCCTGCACCGTCATTATTGCGGGGCCCGAACGCCAGCCCGAAAGATCATTCTGGCGGGGCTGTCCGGCCGGGAATATACATTCCCAAAAATTGAACTTTTACCAGCCCGTAAACCTGCCTGCAAAAGTTTCCCCTCCTTTTCAAGGATGGGGAAAGAATGTTTTTATAACGTGTTATAAAAACATTCAGGGGTGGTTAAACTGCAGCACATGAAAAATGTCGTCTTTAACAACAAACCCGAATTAAAACCTATCCGTAAACAGCTCCGTAACCACAGCACCTCCGCAGAGGCCACCCTCGGGACAAATCTTTAAAAGAGCCGACTGTAAAACCATAAATTTCGTCATCAGCATAGCCTCGTAAATTTTATTGCAGTCATCTACTGCCCATCTTAAAAGTTAGTGATTGAACTGAAACGTGAAGGTCATTTTTGGGAACCGGGCATTGAGAAAGATCGTATTAATGAAAACTATTTAAAAAGAACTGCTGCGCTTCGAAAACCAAGTGGGCGTTTGAAGGTATCGCGTGGGGTGTTAGAAAAATTAAAGCGGAGTTTAACCACCCCTGATTTTATGCTGCGCATAAAATCGGTCCCCTCCTTGAAAAGGCGGGGAAACTTTACAAGTCTGTAGCAAAGCGCCATTATCCTCACCTATTATCATAAAGTCTTTCTTTACGTAAAGGCCTATTAATCAAATTATCTACAAATGTGTCATTGGCAACTTGTTTCGGAATCCCCTGGATTTCAGAATATAATTTCCAGGAGATGTTCCAATAAATTCAGCATGACGGCTCACCTTATATCGTTAATAAATATTATCGTGATAAGTTTACGACTTTGATACAGCCATTTTCCACTTTTATAGTTGGCTTTCAATAAAACTTTACAAATTTTAATGTCTCCTTAACCGGGAGGCATTTTTTGTTTGATATAATTTAATAACGTTGCAAAACAATGCATCTTCCCATAAGCAGTCAGCCAATACATGCAGAGCGTTCTTTTGACAGAAACGGGTTACAGCCGGTACCATTCAATCATGGGTTTGCACCCGTTACCTGTTATAAATGTGGTTATATAAATGCTGCCGCTAATAACTTTTGCACCAATTGCGGTTTTCCCGCGCAACCAGCGGGCGAACGGTTGGCATTGTATAATTTCAGGCAGTTTAAAAGAAATCATTTAAAAGAAGAATGCATCCAAATTGTACGACAGGCAAGGGTTACTTTGTATGTAATGTCGGTAATAAGTGTGTCAGGGGCTTTTGTACTGACCATAACTATGCCGCTTAATAATTTAAGGCAGACTGTGCTATTGGTTGTTGCAGCAATATATTTGGCGCTGGCGCGATGGACCCTTACAAAACCATTTACTGCCTTACTTATCAGCTTCTTAATGCTCATTTCATTTATGGCAATCAATACATGGGCAGAATTTAGAAGAATATTTACTACGGCAACCGGGGTTTACCTGCTGTTTGTTCAGCTATTTTTATTTTACTTTTTATATCGTGGTGTAAAAGCGGCATACCAGGCAGAGATACTGGATGAAGAAGATAAAATATGAACCACGATAATCAATCATTAGAAACCTGTAGCGAATGCGGTACAACGGTTGCGGCGCATCATCGCTATTGTAAAAACTGTGGCGCCTACCTGGGCGAACAGGCCGTTTCTATCAACATATTTAATAACCAGGCGCTACGGCAGTTATTCTTTTTCTACTTTATTTACCTGTTTATATGTTTGATGGTAAAACACACTCCATGGTTTGGCAGCTACGATCAATTGTTTTGGATAGAGCTCCTTTTGGCCATTATTTCCGGGGTTTTTGCGTGGCAAAATAGGCGGCATGTGCTTCCGTTGTTACGTTTCCATCAATTAAAAGGCAGGTTATTAGCCGGCATATTGTTAACAGCTTTTTTTTCGTCGGTATTGGTTAGTCTAAGCATTCGGCAAGTAAATATCACTTTCTTTAACTCGGAGGTCAGTTATTACAAGGCTTTTAAATTGTACCATTTTCCCGTTGTGTTAATGATCTATTCGATAGCGGTGCTGCCGGCCTTTTTTGAAGAACTGGCTTTTAGAGGGGTAATGTATAATTTTTGCGCTTCGTTTTTAGATGAAAGGCTGGTAGTGGCGGTAACTGCCTTTTTGTTTGCTATTATGCACCTCAGCCTTATTTCGTTGGTTTGGCTACTGCCTTTTGGCTTCTTTTTAGGCTATATGCGCCAGCGATACCGCACAATCTGGTATGGCGTGGCATTTCATTTTATGTTTAATCTAACCGCCGTTCTGATTGATCTTTACCGCCAGGGCATTTTGTTTACTTCTTAAATGAAAACCACGGCTTCTTTGGGCGAAACACATCCATTTTAATATTACAACGCTCAATATCCGATTGAAATTCTTTGATTTTGTCGTTACTCATGGTTGCTATAATGGCCTTTTGGTAAAAGCCGATCGCCTTGGTAAACTGTTCATTTTGTTCGAACATCATTCCAAAACGGTCGAACACCCAGCTTTTGTCAATAGAATAAACTTCCTGGCAGTGCTCCAGGTGTTCTTCAAGCTCAGTATAGCGGTCCATATCCATTAATAACGACGCCAGGTGAAAGTAAGGGTGCGGATATAACGGATCGGATTTTATGGCCGCCCTGAAATGGTTTTCAGCCTTATCGTGGTTTTCAAATTGCGATTTGTATATCCAGCCCATTGAATTATGTGCAGGTGCAAAGCCGGGCTCATCGTACAATATGTTCTCATATTTTTGAAAAGCTTCCAAAAAATTATTGTTTCTAATGTCTGCCTCTGCTTCCAGGTACAATTCTTCTACTTTTGTGGTCATACGTGCAATTTGTTATAAGATTTTATCAGTTGCTCCTGTTATTATTATCTAAAGACGGTATTAAATGCATTCTTGTTGCCAACACTTTCCAAATATGTTTCTCAACCATTTGAAAACCAATTAAAACCCCGAACTATTCCAGGCAATATCCAGCCGTGTTTTCACACACTTAAGTTTAAATGATTTTGCATCGGACACGGCTAATCAGGAAATTATTTAAATGCGTTTCATTTTCGATAATAGCTCAATATAAAACTATGAATCTAAAAAGCGTGCATCTAATTGCAAATTCTGGTGCCGGTTCTTTTTAGTTTAAACACTATATTTAGCATTTTTCAAGTTGCAAAAGGCCTATTTTGCAACCATTTTATTAAATATATGATTCAATACGAACGATTTGTTTTAGATAATGGCTTGCGGGTGCTGGTACATGAAGACCATAGTACGCCCATGGCAGTTATTAATGTGATGTATGATGTGGGTGCAAGGGATGAAAACCCCGAAAAAACCGGTTTTGCTCATTTGTTCGAACACCTGATGTTTGGCGGAAGTATAAACATTCCGGAATATGACGACCCGCTGCAAATGGCGGGCGGCGAAAACAATGCTTATACCACCAACGACCTGACCAACTATTATATTCAATTACCTGCTGAAAATATAGAAACGGCTTTTTGGCTGGAAAGCGACCGTATGTTAAGCCTGGCTTTCGACGAAAAAAGCCTGGATGTGCAAAAGAAAGTGGTGTGCGAAGAATTTAAAGAACATTATATCAATAAGCCTTATGGCGATGTTCATCATAAACATAGGGCCCTGGCCTACCAGGTGCATCCCTATCGATGGATGACGATTGGAAAAGAACTGAGCCATGTTGAAAATGTGCAGCTGAACGATGTAAAGGAATTTTTCTTTAAACACTATAGGCCCGTAAACGCCATTCTGGTGGTGGCCGGTCATGTTACACCAGGGCAGGTCAAACGCCTTGCCGAAAAATGGTTTGGCCCCATACCTATGGGCGAAAAATACAACCGCAACCTGCCCCGCGAACCGTTGCAACTGGAACCGCGGTTATTAACTGTAGAGGCCGACGTACCGCTGGATGCCTTTTTTAAAGCCTGGCACATTGATTCCAGATTGCATAAGGGTTATTATAGTGCCGACTTGTTGTCAGATATTTTAAGCGGCGGCGGATCATCGCGCCTATACCAGGCGCTGGTTAAAGAAAAGCAGCTATTTAGCAATATTGATTGTTCGCATAGCGGAAGCATAGAAGCAGGGCTTTTAAGTATTGAAGGAAGATTGGTAAAAGGAGTTAAAATGGAAGATGCCGCGGCAGCCGTTCAGGAAGAGGTAGAAAAAATGAAGGCCGACCTGGTAAGTGAAGACGAATTAAAGAAGGTAATCAACAAAACTGAAAGCATGATCGCTTTTGAAGATATGTCGGTTATGAACCGGGCCAATAGCCTGGCGTACTACGAATTATTAGGTGATGCCGAAATGATGAATACAGAACTGACCCGCTACCAGGAAGTAACCATTAATGATCTGAAAGATACCGCTAACCAGGTTTTCGCTGAACGCAATAGCAGCACCATGCATTATTTCAGCAAAAACTAATGGTAACGTTATAAAAAAGAATTGTAATGCTGACAAAAGAAAAACTGATAGAGTCCATACAGGCCATGCCCGAAGAACGCTTTGATGATATTGATGTTTTATTGGAAAGAATTGTAAAACTTGAGAAGATTGAAAGAGGTTTAAATGATATAGAAAATGGCAATTTATACTCACATGAAGAAGTTGGAGAAATCATTAAAACATGGTTCAGGAAATAATTTGGACAAATAAATCTGTATCGAACCTTTAAGAAATTCAACAATATATAGCGGGGAGATTCAATTTTTTATGCGGAGAGAACAGTGTAGCACATATATGATTCGGTTTAGAAGCTGTATAACTATCCTGAGATTGGTATGGTTATATTGAAAAAGTCTAAGTACGTAACCAGGCGAATATTAATAAAATCTTTCATTGTGATTTATTGTTATTATTTAGATGCAATTTATATAGTTGCCGTTTTTAGGCAAGGTCGGCAGCAGCCGGCTAATTTTAATTTTGTACAAAACTATTTTTAAAAAATAAATGCTCCAACGACACATAGCCCCGGAAATTACAGACGCGGTTGATTTTAACCTGCAGCTAAAACCTTGCGAAATATCAACATTAGACAATGGTATAAAAGTTTATAGCATTAATGCCGGTGCGCAGGAAGTTACCATGGTAGAATTGGTTTTTTTTGCAGGTAATTGGTACGAAGACAAAAACATTGTTGCCGGCACCACTAATTTTATGCTCAAAAATGGCACCAGCTCAAAAACAGCCTTCGAAATAAACGAGCACTTTGACTATTTTGGCGCTTACCTGAACCGTCATTGTTATAACGAAACCGCCACTATTACACTTCATTGTCTTAATAAGCATTTAAATGAGGTACTGCCGGTGATTGGCGATTTAATAACCGACTCTGTTTTTCCCGAAGAAGAGCTGGCTATTTACAAGCAGAATCAAAAGCAGCGGCTTGAAGTCAGTCTTAAAAAATGCGACTTTGTAGCCAATCGTCTTATTGATAAATATTTGTTTGGTAAAGATCATCCCTACGGAAAATATACCTCTCTGGCCGATTACGAAGCATTGGAACGCAACCAGATCGCAGAATTTTATAAGCAATATTATCAAAACGGCCAGTGCATCATTTTCGTGGCCGGAAAACTATCGGACGATATTCATCACCAGTTGAATAATGTATTTGGGCACCTGCCATTA
Source organism: Chitinophagales bacterium (assembly GCA_038204535.1). Classification (GTDB taxonomy): domain Bacteria; phylum Bacteroidota; class Bacteroidia; order Chitinophagales; family Chitinophagaceae; genus Segetibacter. The sequence goes on from JBBRCW010000046.1 coordinate 25,367, forward strand.
AACCAGGCTCCGGTTACGCCAAAAGAACATGTCATTCATCCTTCGGCCACCTCAAAATATAATATCATAAACGACGAAAATGGTGTGCAGGGTGCTATCCGCATCGCCCGTCCATTTCCCAACCGGCTCCATCCCGACTTTATAAAATCGCAGGTGCTTAACAATATTTTTGGCGGCTTTTTTGGTTCAAGGCTGATGAGTAACATTCGCGAAGACAAGGGCTATACCTATGGTATCCACAGTTATTTTCAAAACCATATACACAACAGCGCCTGGATGGTGAGCACCGAAGCAGGCCGCGATGTTTGTGAGGCCACCATTTCGGAAGTATATAAAGAAATGAAAATTCTGCGGGATGAACTTGTGGATGAAGAAGAATTGCTGCTGGTGCAGAATTACATGATGGGTTCTATTTTGGGCGACCTCGACGGCCCATTCCATATTATTGCCCGCTGGAAGAACTATGTATTAAATAACCTGTCAGAAGATTATTTCTACAATTCCATAAATACTATAAAAAATATCACGCCTGAAGATGTAAAAGAACTGGCGGAAAAGTATCTTAATCCCGAAGCGTTTACTGAATTGCTGGTCGTCTAGGGAAACTGCCTATTTTTATCAAAAGCGCTAAAATCGCCAGCGAACATGCTTATTACGATTTTCGCGTGTTCTTTATGGCTGGTTTGAGGGCGCAGTTGCTAAAAAAGCAGGAAGACTCAGTGTTTTCGTTCTGTTCACGAAAAAGAACATACATAAACTTCACTTCCCTTCCATAGGCAGCTTGCTGGTTACTTATCAGAAATCATAAACTCACCATAAAAGAAGCTGGTTATAAAAATTGGGTGAGGTAAACAAAAACCGTTTCGTTTAACATCGTATTTTACAGCATCGCATTTTTTGTAAACTACAATTCAACGCCTGATGTCTAATTTTTTAACAAGGTTACTCTTCAATACAATTGCAGCACTGTTTGCTGCTTATATTTTAAGTGGTGTTCATTTAAATGGCGTGGCCACGGCTTTGCTGGTGGCGTTTGTTCTTGCCTTATTAAATACCTTTATAAAACCCATTCTGGTTATCTTAACCATACCCCTAACCATCCTTACATTAGGTTTGTTTTTATTAGTGATTAACGTACTCATTATAAAATGGACAGCCAGTATCGTTACTGGTTTTAGTGTGGATAACTGGCTCTGGGCGCTCTTGTTCAGCTTTGTTATATCATTTGTGTCATCCATACTAGAAAGCCTGCTGGGTACCAATAATAAATAATTTTAATGGCAGTTATTCAATTCAACAGGTCGCGGTATTCAAACGATGATTTGGTGGGCCTGTATAAAAATATGTTGCGTTCGCGGCTAACCGAAGAAAAAATGCTTGTTCTGCTCAGGCAGGGAAGAATTAGTAAATGGTTCAGCGGTATAGGACAGGAAGCT
>JBBRCW010000047.1:0-26716 GCA_038204535.1 Chitinophagales bacterium
CAGGTGCTGGATAGCTGTAGCGTTGAGATGGAATTTAAAAGCGACAAAACAAAAAAGGTCTACTCCAACTCCAAAGCGGGCGACAAAAAGCTATTGGAAAAACTGGCGCTCGATGGCATGAAACGTAGATATGGGCTTCGAAATAAAACAGCGAAAGAGCGGGTAGCCAAGGAGCTGAAGATCATTAATGACCTGGGCTTTAACGCCTACTTTCTAATAACGTGGGATATCATACGCTATGCCAAAAGCCGTGGCTTTTTTTATGTGGGAAGGGGCAGCGGCGCCAACTCCATTGTGGCTTATTGTTTGGAGATAACCGATGTGGATCCGCTGGAGCTGGACCTGTATTTTGAGCGTTTCTTAAACCCCTATCGCTCTGTGCCGCCCGACTTTGATATTGATTTTAGCTGGGCCGACCGCGACGAAATGATCGACTACATCTTTACCCGTTATGGCCACGAACATGTTTGTCTGCTGGGAGCCTATTCAACGTTTCAGACCCGCGCCATTTTACGGGAGCTGGGCAAAGTGTTTGGCCTTCCCAAAGAAGAAATTGACCTGCTGGAACAAAGCCGGATGAAAGACGATAAGATACAGCGGCAGATACACCACTATGCCGCCAAACTCAAAGATTTTCCCAACCACCTAAGCATACATGCGGGCGGTATGCTCATTAGCGAGTTGCCCGTTAACCAATACAGCGCCACCGAACTGCCTCCCAAAAACTTTCTTACCTGCCAGATAGATATGCATGTGGCCGAAAAGATTGGCTTGTTTAAACTGGATGTTCTTAGCCAGCGCGGCCTCGGCCATATTAAAGAATGCATGGAAATCGTAAAGGAGAATAAGGGAAAGCATATCGATATTCACGATGTAGAAAAGCTAAAGAAAGACCCGCTGCTGGCAGCACAGATACGTAAAGCCGATACCATTGGCTGCTTTTATATTGAGAGCCCGGCCATGCGGCAACTGTTACTTAAGTTACGTTGCGATGATTACCTCACATTGGTGGCTGCCAGCTCTATCATTCGGCCAGGCGTGTCGCAAAGTGGTATGATGAAGCAATACATATACCGCTATCATCACCCCAACGATTTTGAATACCTGCACCCCAAAATGGAGGAACTCCTAAAAGAGACCTACGGCGTTATGGTGTACCAGGAAGATGTGATAAAAGTGGCGCATCATTTTGCAGGGCTCGACATGGGCGAGGCCGATGTACTGCGCCGTGCCATGAGCGGCAAATACCGCAGCCATGCCGCTTTTCAAAAAATTCAGGATAACTTTTTCAACAACTGCAAACAAAAAGGTTATGCCGACGAACTGGCGGTGGAGGTGTGGAGGCAGATACAAAGTTTTGGAGGATATTCTTTCAGTAAAGCACACTCTGCCAGCTTTGCAGTAGAAAGCTACCAGAGCTTGTTTTTAAAGGTTTACTACCCAATGGAGTTTATGGTAGCGGTCATCAACAATTTTGGTGGCTTCTATAGCCGCGAGTTATATTTTCACGAACTGAAGAAAACAGGCGCCACAGTGCATGCGCCCTGCACAAACCAAAGCAATTATCTCACCCGCATACAGGGCACGCAGGTGTACATGGGTTTTATACACGTCGATGGACTGGAGCAGCAACTGGTGAATGACCTCATCGAGTATAGGAACGAAGGCTACGAAAACCTGCAGGATTTTATTGAGCGGATACAACCCGGCATTGAACAACTGAACATCCTTATTCGGGTGGGTGCATTCCGGTTTACCGGCAAAAGCAAAAAAGAGTTGTTGTGGCAAGCCAACTTCTTACAGAAAAAGAGCAGTCATCATTCCACCGCTGGGGTGTTGTTCAAAGAAAAACCGTTGGAATTTACCCTGCCGGTCTTTAAGCATTACCCTTTAGACGATGCCATTGATGAAATAGAATTACTGGGATTTTCGATCTGTAACATTTTTGAGCTGGTAAACGACGACCCGTGCAAATATGTTCCGGCAGCGGAAATTGGCACTCACTTAGGCAAAGAGATCACGGTTATGGGATATCTCATCACATCTAAACCTGTAGGTACCGTTAAGGGCGAACGTATGTTCTTCCATACGTTTATCGATGCGGCGGGCGACTGGCTCGATACCGTTTTTTTTCCGCCGGCGGCAAAATATTACAACGTAAATGGCAAAGGCTTTTACGCCATGACGGGTAAAGTGATAGAGGAATTTGGCGTGTTTACACTGGATGTGCAGCGCTGTAAAAAACTGGGATTGAAAGACCGGACGGGGAAGGGAAATGACTTGAGAATGATGAGCTGAGAATGAAGGGTGAATGAATGTCGTTTACATAAGGGCGACGTCATTCCGAATTTCCGACCAGAGTACCCCTTGAAACAATGGAAATGACGTATGGGCCAGAATCGATCATCGATAAGGTCTATGCTATTGTCCGATCCCGATTTTTGATCGGGAAGGAATCCTTAGAGAGAACATCTGATTAAACCTTGAATTTGTATTTTCTTCTGCCGAAAAATAGACTTCAAGTCAAAGGCTGTTTCAAAATTTTACCTGTAAGCCCGCTTCAAATCTCCCTTCTCCTATCTTTGCCGCAAATTGTAAATAATGTTACAGGTTAGTTATATACGGCAGCACCGCGACGAAGTTCTTGCAAGACTGGCAGTTCGGAATTTTATCCAAACTGATTTGGTCGATGAAGTAATTGCGCTGGATAATGAAAGAAAAAGATTACAGGCCGAAGCAGATAACACCCAGTCTAAAATAAATGCTGCCAGCAAAGAGATTGGCAACCTGATGAAGGCCGGCAAAAAAGAAGCGGCAGAAGCCGCCAAGGCCGAGGTAGCGCAGCATAAGCTTGCCATCGATCCGCTAAAAGAGCAGATGACCAGGGTGGATAAAGAATTAACCGACAAATTATTGGTATTGCCCAACCTTCCCGCGGCCATTGTACCCAAAGGCAAAACGCCCGAAGACAACGAGGTAGTGAGAGAAGGCGGAGAAAAGCCTGTGCTGCATGCGGGGGCCGTTCCGCATTGGGAGCTGACTACGCAATACAAGCTGATCGATTTTGAACTGGGCACTAAGATTACCGGCAGCGGTTTTCCCGTGTACACCGGTAAGGGCGCCAAGCTACAGCGTTCGTTGATTCAATACTTTTTAGACTTTAATACCGAAGCAGGTTATATGGAATACCTGCCGCCGTTTATGGTAAATGAAGAAAGCGCTTATGGAACCGGGCAACTGCCGGATAAAGAAGGACAGATGTACCACGTAACCGGGGACAATTTCTTTTTAATACCTACCGCCGAGGTTCCGGTAACCAACGTGTACCGCGATACCATTTTAAAAGAAGACGACCTGCCGGTAAAGATGACGGCTTATAGTCCGTGTTTTAGAAGAGAGGCGGGCAGCTACGGCAAAGATGTACGCGGCCTTAACCGTTTGCACCAGTTTGAAAAAGTGGAGATCATTCAGATCGTGCATCCTGAAAAGAGCTATGAAGTACTGGATGCAATGGTTGCCCATGTTGAAAAGTTGTTGCAGAGCCTTGAATTGCCGTATCGCATACTGCGTTTGTGCGGTGGCGACATGGGTTTTACCAGTGCTCTTACTTACGACTTTGAGGTATATAGCGCTGCCCAGGATCGCTGGCTGGAAGTAAGCAGTGTAAGCAATTTCGAAACCTTTCAGGCCAACCGCCTGAAGTGCCGGTTTAAAGATAGCCACGGTAAAACACAGTTGGTTCATACACTCAACGGAAGTTCTTTGGCCCTGCCCCGCATTGTAGCCTGCTTATTGGAAAATAACCAGACCGAAGCAGGGATTAGAATACCGCAAGTGCTGCAAAGGTATTTTGGCGCAGCAGTGATCGCGTAATCCAGATTGAACTGGCAATTTGACTTTTGGTGAGGAATTAGTCAGTTTGTTTTCCATCTTTAAAAGCAAAAACGATTTGTAACAATTTCTGTACTTTTAGAAAAAGAATTTTGTGCAATCTATCAATACAATAGAACTTTATAATATTCTGCGAATAAAAATCGGAGAAAAGGAGGCGCAGGCGCTTACTGAATATATCGGTGCGCATGTGGAAGAAAAAATTGCTGAAAAAAAAGATACTCTTTCAACCAAAGACGACATTCATTTAGTAAAAGAAGATATTCTTCAATTAAAAGCTGAGATTAAGGATCAAAAAGCTGAGTTGCTTAAATGGATGATCGTTTTATTTACGCCATTTTACATTGGCATGATCGTTTTTCTAATTAGGCAATTTCTGCCATAACCATCTGAGTTGATATCGTAAATGATTTTTTGAGCCACGAAGGCACAAAGAAAAAAAGTTACACGAAGAAGAAAAAATGAAAAAACGCTGTGATCCTCTGTGCTGCTCTGTCTCTGTGGTTCAAAAAGTCTTAGCGTTTCTTTCCGTCTTTGTGCCTTTGCGGCAACTTTCCCATTTTCTCTGAGGTTCAAAAAGTCTTAGCGTTTCTTTCCGTCTTTGTGCCTTTGCGGCAACTTTCCCATTTTCTCTGTGGTTCAAAAAATCTTAGCGTTTCTTTCCGTCTTTGTGCCTTTGTGGCAACTTTCCCATTTTCTCTGAGGTTCAAAAAATCTTAGCGTTTCTTACCGTCTTTGTGCCTTTGCGGCAATTCTCGTTTGCGGCCCCATTTACACCTTTATATAAATTTTCTTCTTATCAAGCACATACACAATACTCCAGTAAAAGGCGATCATACAAAGCGCATACACCAGTGAGCCCACCCGCAGATCCGTGGCTATGTTTTTAGTTATATGTTCGTAAAACCAGCCAAAAGGAGTAGTATAAACGGGTTTGCCTTGTTCATCCAAATGGTCGGTCCAGCGCAGCAGGGCCAGCACACGCGGCAAAAATCCGCTTAGCACAAATATGAACAACGGGTTCTTTCCAAACACGTCAAAAAAGCGGCTCCATGCCCCTCTTGCTTCTTTAAATTCCACCAGGTAGATCATTAACCCAATCACCATCATTGCCAGTCCCGTAGTATAGACCGTATAGCTGCTGGTCCATATTTTTTTGTTGATGGGAAATACCATATCCCAGCAAAAACCAATAAATATTAATATTGCTCCTCCAATAAAAAGATGCGATAGCATTTCATAAGTTTTTCCCTTCAGCCTGATATACCGTCCCGCTAAATATCCGCCTGCTACCTGCACAATGGCCGCCAGGGTACTTGCCAGCCCTTCGGGATCAAAAACCACTCCCTCTCCTCTATACATGTGCGACTGACCTAATATGCTGCTATCGAAGGCGGTGCCAAAATAACCGGGCAAACTATACGGATCGCCCGTGTTGCCGTAACAAAAAGTGATGAACCAATACATCAGCAAAATAAAACTGCTGAAAAGTATCATCGGCCGTAGCCTTTTCAGAAAGTACACTATCAATGCACCAAACAAATATGCCAATGATATCCGCTGTAATACGCCCATGATCCGGATGTTTTCCCATGGCTTTCCCACCAGGTTCACTCCCTCCCATTTAACAAACGGAGACCAGTTTAAGAAAAGTCCTATGGCAAAAATCAAAATGGCTCTCTTTATTACTTTTTTCAGAAAAGCACTGGTTCCCGCCTGCTCAAACCTGGGCATTACAAAAGCCAGCGCGTTACCTACGGCAAACAAAAAAAATGGGAACACCAGGTCAGTGGGTGTTAATCCGTGCCAGGTGGCATGCTCCAGCGGTGGGTAAATATGCCCCCAGCTACCAGGATTATTAACCAGTATCATCAGGGCCACGGTTGCCCCGCGAAATACATCCAGCGAGTAATAACGTTGGTTCATAAAAGTGAAGATAGTGCGTTGCAACATTCAAAAATCAGCCGTACTACCAGTTAAAATTGCCGTTATTCGAAAACAGAAAAAACTGTTTTCATCCGTTTGTTGGCAATGCAGGCTTAAATTTGCCACGTATTATGCCTTATTTCAATTTAAACGATACACTCAATTTATTTTCAAAGGTCACGCCACGGCGGGCAATCAATGCCGCCAAGGTATGGAGCAGCTATCGTTTGAGCCGTTTACTCGGCAAACCCATACAATGGGGTTACCCGATTTCGGTGTCGTTTGAGCCTACCACCAGTTGCAACCTGCGCTGCCCCGAGTGCCCCAGCGGCCTCAGGGCATTTACCCGCCCAACCGGCATGCTGAAAAAAGATTTCTTTAAACGCACCATCGACGATATTTATAAGGAGCTCACCTATCTTATTTTCTACTTTCAGGGCGAACCCTACCTGAACCCCGACTTTTTGGAGATGGTAAAATATGCCCATCAAAAAGGCATTTACACCGCTACAAGTACCAACGCCCATTACCTGAACGATGCCAACGCTAAAAAAACAGTGGAGAGCGGCCTCGACCGCCTTATTATTTCAATAGACGGCACCACGCAGGATACCTACCAGCAATACCGCATTGGCGGCAAACTGGATAAAGTAATGGAGGGCGCCCGCAATATTGTGAAGTGGAAAAAGGAACTCAACAGCAAAAAGCCGTTCGTATTCTTCCAGTTTTTGGTGGTAAAACACAACGAACACCAGATAGAAGAGATAAAACAATTGGCAAAAGAAATTGGTGTGGACCAGGTACGGTTTAAGACCGCACAGGTGTACGATTACGAAAACGATCCCAACCAACTGATACCCACTATTGAAAAATACAGCCGCTACCGCAAGGGCAAAGATGGCAAAATGAAAACCAAAAGCGGCCTTGCCAACCATTGCTGGAAGTTATGGCAGGGCAACGTCATTAGCTGGGATGGCCTGGTGGTTCCTTGCTGTTTCGACAAAGATGCCACGCACCAGTTGGGCAACCTGCAGGTACAGTCGTTTAAAGAGGTATGGAACAACGATAACTACAAACAGTTTCGCAAAGAGATCATGACCAGCCGCAAAAACATTGACATTTGCGCCAACTGCAGCGAGGGGCTGACCGTGTGGGAGGATTGATTTTGTCATTAGAACACGGATTATACGGATATGCGTTAAACTGATTTATCGCAATAGCCTTCGACAGTTTCTTTTCCTTGATTTTTTTGGTAGCCGACACTCATCTCTGAGCATCTTTTGTTGTGTCACTTTGCAAATCCCGACAAATCGCATAGGCGTCAACTTAGCGAATATTTTTGGGTACAAACAGTAGGATTTCCCTTGACTATCGTTTTGTTAAATCAATTCCGATTTTCCGAAACACCCATCTACCGCATCTTTCACCTCAATTTCTACCAACCTGTTGTCGCATTCAATCTTTGCTCGTAAAAGGTTACCAGAAATCTTTGTAATTATTTCTTATTTTCCACCTGAACGAATGGTGCGAAAAAAGATAGACGTTATTGTTTAAGCACGAGGCGGTCCGCTGGAACACTACCAACAATTTGCAGGTGATATTTTTTACCCACCAGTCGTCCCTATGGGACGATTCGGCCTTTCCCTTCCCACTTTGAAAACTGATCCTAAACTGTAGTTGAGCTGTGTTAATTAAAGATTGAAGGTGAAAATTGTCATTTTCCTTCATGTTCCATCGGAACATATGGTTGGTAGAAAAAATTGGAAATTATATATCGTCGTTCCTTAGGAACGAATGGTGCTATGGCACTATTCGCTGCATAGATAAGCACAATAGGTGAGTTCCGGGAAACCAGCTGAATAAAAACCTGCTATTCGATCAAAAAAACGATAGAACTTGCCGAAGTGCGGGAAATAGAATTTCGTCCGCCCCGGCTAACTGAAACTAAATTTATAAATAAAGGTTGATGATATGCACCTAGCTAAATTAATAACGTCAAGCTGGATATGAAGCCGAATTGAAAAACAAAAAGTTGAAACACGGCTTCCGTCCGCCCCCATTTTGGCAAACCCCATGTTATGCGTTTGTGCTTCTCGTCATGCTGTTTTTTGTTTGATAGTAAATATTTTAGCCATTAGGGTTTTGTCACTTACCCTATAAAGCGATGTCGTAACTATTAATTTGTTCTCTTCAAAATCTTCAATAGTGTGCAAATTAAAATTTACATGGTCGCCTATATTACAATTTAAAAAATAAAAAATGTCTCTATAAATTGTACTATACGAACTTTCAAAGTCATTTACTTTATGTATTTTCCTAAGGTAGTCTGCGGTACACTTGTCAGAAATAATTGGATAAGATGCAAAATATAATAAACCTACTCCATTTATTTCGTAGTATGGATTTATTCTATAATCGTCAGTTGAAATAATTTCGTTTGCTAACGAAAAGCTAATATGGTTAAACTGCAACTCTTCCAGTAGATTTTTTTTCAATAGTCTATACTGGTTGAAAAATTCAGGTATGTATTTTATCTGCTCAATTACATTAAGCTTTTCTTTAGGGTCGCTCTTTAAGATTTTCGAATTGTCATTTTGTTGTCGTTGGGTAAAACTAGTCATTAGATTTGCCTCTAACATATTTTCGTTGCTATTTCCAATAACTGTAGTAAAATATGTATTATTGCCAAATCTCTTTATTTCACTTTTAAGAGTTAAAGTATCATTTTCTAGAAACCCATGCAATGGACTAATTAAAAAGCTAATCCTTACAAAAGTTGCATACAACCTATTCCCATTTTCATCCTTAAATTCAGATGATTTTTGTTCTAATCCTTGACTTAATAAATCCCAGTGTAAATCACCCATTTCTTTTAGTAACCAATTTTCAGATAGAGCATTAACTGCCATTTGGGGCATTCTTATTTCATACTTTCTTTTGCTTGTAATTTGTTTAGCAGCAACTGTGTTCTGTGAAATTTTAGGGCTATTAGTTTCGAAATATTTTAAAGCTTCGGTTAGTGTTTTAAATTGATACCACTCTGCATCACTTGTTTCTTTCCCGAAGTATTTTTCAATCCCAACACGGATAACTACTAAATCTAAGCTATCAATTCCAATATCTTTTATTGGAATATCTAAGTCTGTTTCTCGAATTATAGGGAATACATTTTGCAATATTTGTAAATATTTTTTCAAGTATAATTTTGAAAAATTAATAAATTATACCTGCTACAAGTTTAGAACACCATTCTTCATGTGCAGCAGCTAACGATAGGGTAATGAATATTCTTTCTTCGTCCTCAAGAATAGAATTACTGATTTCATATTGATGATGAAAGGCTGGGTCGGTAATAGGGAAATTATATAAGTGGCCGCTATGTCTGAATGAAAGTTTCTTTTGTGGGTAAGTTCTTCCTTCAAAAACTCTTTCATTGGTCTCAAATTCTGTTACTTCTAACAACATTAATGAATGGTTTAATTCATTAACCTTACTTTCTGGAACCGCCGCACCTCTGTTTCCAAATATTACATCGTATCTATTGTTGTCAGTAATGTTAGTTAGATTGTTTATGGGAAAACGACCATTTGTTGTAATGCTGTTTTGAGCAAAAAGAATGTTTTCCGTTTGATGACCATGACCTGTGTTGCCAATGTTATTAAATTCAACTATGTCTAAAAGTGAAATATGTGAAATTAATACTTCGGGAATTTCTTCATGTTCTGTGTTACATACAGGTCTTACCCACCTTGGACGCCCATTTCGTATAACTGGATTGTTATTTTGGTCTAATTCAATACCACCCAAACAACGACCACCAACTCTAAAAGAATTTGCTAAGCATACAATTTTCATAGATGATTACTTTAAATGTATAATTTGTATATCACTTTTTACATGCTGTAAATATTCAGCCAATAATCTTCTATGACACTTTTCAGGTGTATGCTCACTACATAAGAGACAATTTTCATGAAGTTTTTCTATATCTGTTTTTTGTGCAACTTTTCTTATATCAAGAAGGTTTAAATACTCTATTTCATATTCTGGCCAAGTCATTTTTTTGTCTCTGTATCGGGAAAGCAATTCTTTAGTAGGGGCAAAATCAATATTATGCTCATAGTTCATATGACCAATTTCTTTTGCAAAGAATTTCAAATCTGCACCTTTGGCAAATCCAGCCAATTGCGAAACATTATTAATCCTGGTATCAATAATTTTTTTTACCTCCGACTTTCTTAAAAGGTTGAAAAATTTTTCGGCTGGTTTGCCTGTAAATCCTATTGTATATAGTTTTATCATAGTTGTTCGGCTGGCTGTTTTGTATATGGTGAAAAAGCAATTTCTTTGTTCCTTAGCCTATACGCTGCTTTTAGTTGGTCTTCTTTTGTTATGTCCGGTTCAAACATTGTTGGTTTTGGAATTTTCTTATCATACTTTTTTAATAATTGTCTTTCAAGTTCAGAATTACTTTTTAAAGTTTTGTCCTTTACAATATGCTTTACATCAAAACCATCCTTTTCTAAAGCTATCGAAACCATTGAAAATCTATGACAGTCAAAAGGTTCTCCTTCTGAACACATCAAAGCAATCGTAAATCCTTTGTCAAGTCCAAGCCAAAGTCTCTCAACGCCATTTTTAAAGTTCCAAGATTTCCGAACTTTTTCAAAGTCAACCTTACCTTCGTCATCTAATAAATCGGGGTCGGTGTGTCTTGCACCAAACTCTTCAGCAAAATGCATGTATGTAACGCCATGATTTTTAAGAAAATTTGATAACGGTTCTTTATTGTATTGCGGATTATACGAACTTGCTGCGACACTCCTTACATCAACAAGACAGTTGACTGAATACTTCTGTAAAAGCTCAAGGAAATAATCAATTTGATGTGTCGAATGTCCGACTGTATAAATTATGGGCTTTCCCATTTTTTTTATTTACAATTTACTAATTATTTTGGTCTTCGCTGCATGACGCATAACAAATTAAGTTTACGCCGATGCGACAAATCGGAATTTGCAAATTGACACAACTGGAGTTGAATGTATGTTCCTAAAGCCGCTCCCCGAAAAAAAATTACACCGTCTTTTTTGGAGGAAGGTCAAATGCTACGGCCTCATGCTCAAAATGCCCTTTGTGTGCCCCGTCGCAAAAAGGTTTATTTTGCGACCTTCCGCACCGGCAAAAAGAAATAATCTCCCGTCCCTGCAAACCATAAATGTTTCCGTTGCGGTCCACTATTTCAAAATCGCCTTCTACTTTTAAAGACCCATTATTATTTACCGTAATTTTTGTGCTTGCCATATAGGTATTTTTTGTGCGCAAATGTAGGGCAAATTGAGAGCAAGCGTCTTTTTGTTCAATAATATGGCCTTACGGGCAGGGGTATGGTCGACGATTATTTTGGTTTCGTCGCAGCATTTTCAAAAGAGCGCAATTTGTTTAAAGGTTGAATTAATTTGCCGCCATGAGATTTAACTGGGCTTCAAAGAAATGGGTCAATGTACTGCTTCACATTGTATTTTGGGTGGTACTGTTTTCGTTGCCTTCGCTGCTGAGGCCTAACAGGAGCGATAAGCCCGGCCCGCCCGACTCTCCCGGTGCCATCTTCCATTTTTTGGTTAGTTGCGCCACCTGGATCAGCTTGTTTTATACAAATGCCTATATACTTATCCCCAGGTTTGTAGTAAAAGGCAGGTATTCAAAATTTGCCCTGTCGCTTTTACCGCTATTAGTGCTGCTTTCGTTTATTAACTGGCTGAGCTTTACCATTTCTATGCCCGAAAGAAACTTCCGGCTGGATGGCCTGGTCTTCTTTTATCTATTCCCTTCGCTTTTTTTTCTGGCCATCAGTACCGCCTGGAAACTGTTTAACGACCAGCTTACCAACGATAAGATCAGGAAAGAAAAAGAAACGGAAAACCTGAAGACAGAGCTTTCGTTTCTGCGTTCGCAGGTAAGTCCGCACTTTATGTTTAATGTGCTGAATAACATGGTGGCGCTGGCCCGAAAGAAATCTGACCTGCTTGAACCGTCGCTCATAAAACTGTCTAGTTTGCTGCGTTATATGTTGTACGAAACCGATGAGGAAAAGGTATTGCTCGAAAAAGAAATTGAATACCTGCAAAGTTATATAGACCTGCAGGTTCAGCGTTTTGGCAAAAAGGTTACCGTAAACGTAGCCATGAACGATATTGACGGAAGCTATTATATTGAACCCATGCTGCTGATTCCTTTTGTGGAGAATGCCTTTAAACACGGTACCGGTTCAACCGTCAATGGAGAAATCAAAATAGAACTATCGGCTCAAAACAACCAATTGCACTTTATGGTTAGCAACTCGTATTGCAAAAATAACCTGGAAATAAAAGATAAGACATCGGGTATAGGGTTGCAAAATGTAAAACGAAGATTGAACTTATTATATCGCCAGCGTCATACCTTAAAAATTCGCGAGGATAATAATACTTTCGTGGTAAACCTTCAATTAAACCTGCATTAATGCTTACCTGTATTGCTATTGACGACGAAGAGCTGGCGCTTGAATTACTGGAAGACAATATATCTAAATTGCCCTTTCTAAAGAATCTGGGCACTTTCGATGATCCCTTAAAGGCAATCAATTTTTTGCAGGAAACACCGGTTGACCTGGTGTTTCTCGATATTCAAATGCCGGGGCTTACCGGGCTTCAGCTAATCAACAGCCTGGCAAATAAACCCATGTTTATTTTAGTAACGGCTTACGAAAAATATGCTTTGGAAGGTTTTAACCTGAACGTTATTGACTACTTGGTAAAACCAGTGGCCCTTGATCGATTTATACAGGCATGTAACAAGGCAAAAGAATTACACCAGTTAAAATTAAAAGGCGCCACCGCTGGCGCAGAAGAAAATCCATATTTTTTTATTAATGTGGATTATAGCCATATAAAGGTTGTTTACGACGACATAACCTGGGTGGAGGGGTTTAAGGACTACATTAAAATACATTTGAAAAGTGCAAACAACCCGGTGGTTGCCCGTATGAGTATGAAAAATATTGAAGACCAGCTTCCCGCGACCAAATTTATTCGTATTCAAAAATCTTTTATTGTTTCGAAAGATGCCATAACGGCTGTAAGAAAAAACAGTCTTTTTATGGGTGCTACCGAGCTGCCTATTGGCGAAAATTATAAAGATGCAGTATCGGAAATGTTAGGCAGGCAAACCGAATAAAGCTTGTTTCTCCATTTCGTCGCAACATTTTCGCGTTTTATAGCTTTAACAATCACTAGAATTCATCTGCTGATATATTTGCAATCATTTTAAAACATAAAATTTAGTATTTAATGAAACGAATTTTTTTTAGCTTTTTGGTATTAGGCGTATTAGCTTCTACCATAACTGCATTCAGCCCTGCAAAAGTTTCTGCCGACAAAGAGAATCTTGAAATATTTGAGGCAACCGATTCAAAATGGTCAGTCGATAAATCGCACAGCAATGTAAAGTTTACTGTTAGCCACATGTTAGTATCTGATGTTGACGGAAGTTTTAAAATGTTTAGCGGTTCAATGGAACATACAAAAGCAGATTATTCTGATGCTAAAATTGATTTCACTATTGATGTTAATTCCATCAACACCGATAACGACATGCGTGATAACCATTTAAAGGGTGATGATTTTTTTAATGCGGCTCAGTATCCCCAAATAAAATTCGTGAGTACTTCTTTTACACCTTTGGGCGGTAATAAATATAAACTGGCTGGTAACCTTACCATTCGCGATGTAACCAAGCCAGTGGTTTTCGAAACCACCTACGGAGGTAAGATCGATGCAATGGGAAAAACCAAATCCGGATTTAAGGCCAAGACCACCATTAATCGTTTTGATTATAATTTAAAGTGGAACAAAGCAACCGAAGCTGGCGGATTAGTAGTTGGCAAAGATGTTGAATTAACAGTAAATGTTGAGTTGAACAAAGCATAAAATTGCAATAAATATATTATAAAGCCGGAGCATTCGCTCCGGCTTTTTTTGTGCCGCAAAAGCTGGTATCAGCGGGTGTCAACGGATTTTTCAGTTGCGGCAGCGGCGCTCTTTTACTGGCTTTTTAAAGGCTGCATAGATACAAAATCACCCATTGCAGCCCTTCAATTATCTTCTTTCAGTTTTTCGTCGTAACATTTTCTGGTTTCATCTCAATTCATCAAACTCCGGTAACTGTCTAATCTACTTTTGCTATGTCGATGATCCAATACGGGCATTCTGACAAATCAGACATCAAAATATAGTTATGAAAAAGTTTTTATTCTTCGCGGCATTTCTGGTTATCACATCAGGTGCATTTTCCCAAATGCCAGGCGGCGCTCCTGGTGGTGCCAGACCCGGCCAGGCATTGGGCAACATGGGCCATATATATGGCAAAATTGTGGACAGCGCCGGAAAAGCCATTAGTGAGGCTTCGGTTGTTTTGCTGCAAAGCACCATGGATGCTGCTACAAAAAAAACAAAGGAAGTGCTGCTGAAGGGAAAGTTTAGCCAGGGCAACGGCGACTTTAGTTTTGAAGATTTGCCGGTAATGGGCCAGTTGGTACTCAAAATTTCTTCTACCGGTTATAAGCCTCTTACCCAAACCATATCGTTTATGCCTGCAAAGGCACCTCAAGGGCCGCCCGCAGCAGGTCAGGCTATGCCTTCGTTTGTTAAAGACCTGGGAAGCATTTCTCTTTCTGCGCAAATAACTACGCTGCAAACTGTTACAGTAACTGCCAACAAAGGCATGATCATGGATATTGACAAAAAGGTTTTCAATGTAGATAAGAACATTGTTAGCGCCGGCGGAACCGCGCTGGACGTTATGAAAAACGTACCCAGCATTAACGTAGATATTGATGGCAATGTAAGCCTGCGAAACGCCAGCCCGCAAATTTTTGTAGATGGACGGCCTACTACTTTAACGCTGGAACAAATACCAGCTGACGCGATTGAAAGTGTGGAAGTGATCACCAACCCCTCCGCCAAGTTCGATGCATCGGGCGGTGGAGCAGGTATCCTGAACATCGTTTTAAAGAAGAATAAAAAAACGGGCTATAACGGCAATCTGCGCACTGGTATCGACAAAAGAGGTGCCATAAATGCCGGTGCTGATTTTAATGTACGCCAGGGAAAAGTAAACCTTTTCGCCAGTGTAAATACCAATCAAATGAAGGGTGTTACCAACGGGGTAACAGATCGTTTAAATATTGTCGGCGATCCTCAAACCTCCATTCTTCAAACCAATTACAATAAAAATAAAGGCGCCTTTATTTTTGGACGCGCAGGTCTTGATTACTTTATCAGCAACAGAACCACCTTAACGCTTACGGGTTTCAGGGTTCATGGCGAATTTAATCCATATGAATTTATCAACATCAATACCGATAGCCTATACAGCGCGGCGACCCTTAAAAGTTACAGCGAAAGAACCACTACCGGCAACCGCGAATTTAATGGCCGCGGCGGATCGTTCGGACTAAAATATATATTTCCACAGGCAGGTAAAGAGCTGACCGCCGATGCCAGCTACTTTAGCGGTAAAAGCGACAATAATTCGCTGTACACCACTAACCTGTATGCCAACGGCCAAAACAGTGGTATTACAGGCAACCAGCTTCAAAAAATAATGGGTGGTGGCAACGACTATAACATCATTTTGCAAACTGACTTTGTAAATCCGATCACCTCTACCATAAAGCTTGAAACGGGTGTAAGGGCAGCTATCCGCGGCAGAACCAACATCAACAATAATTTTGTCTTCAATTCAGCAGCCAACGATTTTGTAGAAGTTCCGTCGGCCTCCAGCAATTATAAAAGCACCGATAATGTGTATGCGGCTTATATGAGCTTTACACAAAGCCTGGGGGATTTTGGTTACAAAGTGGGTGTTCGGGCAGAAAGCTCTAACTATACCGGTGAATTAACCAAATCGGGTGAGCAATTTAGCAACAAATACCCGGTAAGCCTGTTTCCTTCAATCTTTCTAAGCCAGAAATTTAAGAATAAGCAGGAACTTCAATTAAGCATCACACGCCGGATAAACCGCCCCAACTTTTTTCAGTTAATTCCTTTTGTGGATTTTACCGATCCGCTGAATATTACCAAGGGCAACCCCGGACTTGTGCCTGAGTTTACCAGCTCATTCGAAATGTCTTACTCAAAAACATATGCTAAAAACAATATGATCCTGGCATCGCTGTACTTTAAAAACACGACCGATCTTATTACACGTTACCTCGATCAGCAGATCAATCCATTTACCGGTACCGAGGCAATCATCAATAGTTATATCAATGCAAACTCAAGCCAGTCGTACGGTTCGGAATTAACCAGCCAGTTGTATCCTGCCAAATGGCTCGATTTCACTACCAACGTAAATATTTACAATTCCACCATTAACACATCCAATGTAAACAAAACAGCTGCCAACAATAGTTTATGGAGCTGGTTTGGAAAGTTCAACAGCAACTTTAAATTACCCGGCAATTTTACCGCACAGCTTTCAGCTACCTACCAGGCAAAAACAAATCTTGCACAAAGCAGCGGCGGCGGACCAGGCGGTGGAGGACCGGGTGGTGGTTTTGGACAATCACAAAGTTCAGCGCAGGGTTACATAAAGCCTTTCTATGTAGTGGACCTGGCTGTTAAAAAGACCTTCCTTAAAAACAATGCCGCTTCGGTAACCTTAAGCGCCAGTGATATCTTTAGCACACGTAAAATTGAACAATATTCAGTAAGCGATTACTTCGTACAAAATTATTCGAGGCTTCGCGATCCGCAAATGTTAAGATTAACGTTTGCCTACAGATTTGGAAAAATTGATGCTTTATTATTTAAGCGCAAGAACAACAACTCTACACAGGCATCGTCGGATATGCAATAGAATGGCAAAACAGATATATGGCAAACAGGAAAACGGTTATCGTTTTCCTGTTTTCGTTTACCAGCATTTCAGCTGAACAGCGCTATTAACACCAACACCATACTTATACCTGGGAAAATTAGCAAGGCAAAATTCTTGTTGTATTTTTAATGCCAAAATTGTTTTTGAATTACCAATTCATGCATCTTATGCAAAAGAAATTTTCATTACTAATTATTATCCTTTGTTCGGGCTTTGCTTCGATCGGTCAAAGCCGCATTATTAAAGGCTACCTTAAAGACAGTGCAACACACAGTCCTATAGCTCTTGGTAAAGTCATTAATGTTACACAGAAACTCCGGGCCGTTACCGATAATAATGGCTTCTTTTCTTTACTGGTTAATGCAAACGATTTTATTTTTGCATCGGCTCCCTCGTACCGGTACACTACCCTTAGTTATTCAATGCTTTTTTTGGATACCGTAACAATTTACCTGGCAAACGAAGGCAAGGTTTTACCAACTGTTGTGGTTACTTCAAAATATACCAAATACCAATTGGACAGCATGCTGCGCCGAACCGAATTTGATGAGATGAGAGGAACTACCTATGATGCCGTTGCAAAAGATCGTGGTCCGGGCTTTGGCTTAACCATCAACCTCGACCGGTTTTTTAAAAAGAAGTATCGGGACAAGAAGGAGCAGGAAAAACTGTTTAACCAACTTGAAAGAGATGAATACGTGGACTATCGTTTTTCGCCTGAGTTGGTTGCGATGTACACCGGTTTAAAAGGCGAAAGATTATCGGCATTCAGGCGAAAATACAATCCGGGATTTGCCTGGCTGCGGCAGCACCCCACCAACGAAGATGTGTTATACTACATTAATGACAAGCTGAAAGAAGGCAAATATTAAGGGCAGCAAGTTGCTTTGGGGATTTATAGCACACATGATTTTAGGTAAAACTTTCGTACTGATGCATCAAAAGCCAGCAATTATTTGACAAACTTTAGCATCGCCCGGCTAAACTTTTATGAATGTTTTAAGTCAACCACTTCATGGAAATCTAATTGACCAGTTTTAAAATCAGCCTGTTGACGCTGCAAATCTTTGTAAATCAGCAAATATTATACATGAAAACTTTCTACCCAACCATTTTGTTAAACGCGGTATCTTAATGGAAGAAAGAACCATAAATCCATCTGTTATAGAAAATCTTATTCAAGGTTGCATAAAGGGCAATGCACAGGCACAAAGTGACCTGTACAAGCTTTTTATGCAAAAAATGTTTGTGGTTTGCCTTCGCTATGCCAAAAACAGGGAAGAGGCCGAAGAAATATTACAGGAAGGATTTATGAGGGTATTTGAATTTATACATCAATTTAAAAATGAAGGATCTTTTGAAGGCTGGATCAGAAAAATAATGGTCAATTGCGCCCTGCAGAAATACCGGTCAAAAAGCCAGTTACGCATGGTTGTCAGCCACGAAGACAGTCCTTATGAGCCTTACGAAAACGAAGACATTATCGCCCGGATTGGCACTAAAGAATTAATGATAATGGTGCAGCAGTTGCCCCCATCCTATCGCCTCGTTTTTAACCTGTATGTTTTTGAAGGAATGAAACACCGCGAAATTGCCGAGGCATTAAAAATATCCGAAGGAACTTCCAAATCGAATTTAAGCGATGCAAGACTGCTTTTACAAAAAGCCATTGCAGGCAGCCTGCGTGTTGTAAAACAAAAAACCATTTGAGCATGAAGGAAAATCTACCCAATATTGATGATCTGTTTAAAAAGGTTTTTGATTCTGCGGATGACGAACCTGCAAATGCGGTATGGCAAAATATTGACAAGCAGCTTGATAAAAAACGCGTAGCATTTCTTACCAAAAAATATAGAAAATGGAAATGGGTAGCTGCCGCCTGTCTTATTTTTTCGGCTGGTATGGCGATGTATGCCATCCGCGCCAAAATAATAAATAATCAGCCCGACAACAAAACTATTGGCACTTTTAAACCAGCCACAAAAAATTTGCCTGGTCGCCAAAATTCATCTACTTCAAAAACTAAACTTGCCGGAGAACGGCCATCAAATAATACCGCCCCCAGTGCCGCCAATTCCTTGGAATTTTCTGCTGATACGGGGAAAGCTTTCGAATCAACTATTAAAAAAGAGGATGCAAATACAGCCAACCCCGCAGTCGCAAATCAGCAACCGGCATCCGCTGTGATTAATAAAGCAAAAACGAATGAAAACAGCTCGCCGCCAGGTAAAGCTGCGCCAAACAGCAAATTATTTCAAAAGAAAAACATACAGCAGCAAACTGCAGCAAATAAGCGGCAGATAAAACAACCCACTGCTATAAACAGCCAGGTCGTTGTCAAAGGCAGGGACAATATAACAGCACCGAAAAAGTCGCAGCAGCCGATTGTTACTGAAGGCCGGTTTGAACCCCTTTACCACGTTTCGATGGCAATAGAAAAACATCCCGAAGTCAACACCGGTTTTGGAAGCGCTGGCACTATTCAGCTTTCAGAATCGCATGCAAATGACTACTTAGCCGATCTGCAAAAACAAAACATGAACCGCCTGAAAAACTATGCAAAATCATCTGGATTATCCCGGTTAAGTGCGTCTGTTTTTTATTCATTCGAATCAGTCGGCACTCAAACAAAAAATGATTTTCCCCGCTTTAGAGAAGATGAAAGAAATATTATAAAAAACAATGAAAAGTCGAAAGAGGTATCCACAAAAGGATTGCTGATCAATTTGGCATTAAACAATAAATGGAGCATTGAAACAGGTATTACTGCAACCAGCATTACCACCCATTTTAAACCAAGAACCATTTATGCAAGGCCAGATGATAATGGCAGAATTAATTTTCGTTTTAGCTGCGCGGCTGGCACCACCAACCTGATTGTAAAACAGGGCAACCCTCCGGCATCGGGCGATAGTTTACACGCATCATCGTCAAATAACCGGCTGCAATATATTGGCATACCGCTAAGTATACGCTACTTGTTTACAGCGGGCAACTTTTCGTTACAGCCGGGTTTAGGAGTATCGCTCTTTATACTTACGGAGAATAAAATTGAAACCGATCTTACCACTAATACCGGCATTCAAAAAATTACTGCCGGCAACATTAATGGATTAAAACAGACGTATCTAAATGGAATGTTCAGTTTAAAGGCATCGTATAATATCAACAAATTTCTTTCGGTAGATTTTACTCCCGCTGCCCGCTTCGGATTATCATCAATAAACAAGCAAACACCAGTAAAAACAAACATCAATACCATTGGCGCTGGTTTTGGCATATCATACAAAATACTGTAGTCGCAACCCTCACATAAAAAGGTCAATTGTTGCTGCCTGCAGCCACTCTTCTTATAAGTTATGCTACACCAAAATGTCTGCAACGCGGGTTCTGCTTACCCCGGTTTCATTTATGCTGCATCGCCAAAAACGTGTTAACAAAACTTTTTCTTTTGGCCTCCCAACTAATTCATTTTCGCTTGCCATCTATACAGTATAACCTAACAATCACCATACATTTTTAAATGAAAAACATTTTTATTAGTATTCGGGTTTCGTTGCTGATTATACAATATGTTTTTACCGGCCGTTACATTATCTGCAATAATATATTGTAGAAAAAATTTAGAATCGTCCCTTATTCATTTACACTGTTAAATGCCTTTATTATAGATACTTTATACACGTTTTGTTTCGCTTAATAAACACCTCCTGCGATTTTAAACCGCGGGCTTAGAGACACAAAAAAAGAACCGCTTATTACTGTTTTGCAACCCTGGTAAACTATTAGATATTCTAAAGTTGCCTGTAATGTTATGGCCGCAACGTATTTGCTGGACAGTGTCAAACCCGTTCGGGACAGTCATGAACAATAATTTGAATCAATATAATACCATAATAAAAAACAAATAGAAAAATGAAAACCTACAACAACAAAGCAAGTTTAGTATTGGCAGCAGCTTTATTAATGGCAGCCGTATCATGTAACAAAGAAAACTCCATTAGTAACCCCGATGAACTTACTTCTACCAGCCTGGCCGCAGCCAATGTAACGGGCATAGCAGTTGAACGCACCAGCAGCGGCGATTCAATCTATGTTATAAATACCTGCGAGCGAAATCAAAAAAGAGACTCTATTGCATTTACAAGTTTGTCGGCAATAACAGGCACATACTTAACAGACAACTATGCCGGCTATACTCCCCTCAAAGCCTTTTCGATAAAGGACAGTTCCGGCAACATAAAAGGCTATGTGGTAATAATTAAATTTAACGATAAGCCGGTAGGTTTAAAGTTTGATGCCACAGCAAATTTTGTAAAAGTATTGGAGCAAAGAGAAGGCCGCGACATAAATGGAAGAGGATACCACGAAGGCGGGCATTTTGACGACCGCGATGGAAAGAAAAGAGACACTATTGCATTAACCAATCTGTCGGGAACAATAACCGCATACCTGGCCGCCAATTACCCTCAGGACACGCTTAAAAAAGCATTTTCAACAAGGGATAAAAGCATTATTGTGCTGAGTGTAAACAACGGTGTATTTGCTACTGTTTTCAATACATCGGGAAGTTTTATTAAAAGGATGCAGCTTGCGGCAAAGCACGGCCGGGCCGACGTTATAGACCTAAGCGCCTTACCTGCTGCCAGTCAAACTTACCTTACCGCTACTTATCCAAACTATGTTTTTAAACATGCCTTTAAAATTAATTCGAATGGTGTATTGACCGGCTATGTGGTATTTATAGATTCAAATGGTACCAAGTACGCGGTTCAATTTGATGCGGCAGGTGTATTTGTGAAAGCGATGACCGTTAGGTAGGAAAAATGGATGTTTTGTAACCAGGGGTCTGTACTGTAAAAAGCGGCTTTACATGCAGGCCTTATTTTAAACATTTAATACCTGAAAAATATGATAACCAGTATAAGAACGATACCTGTTTCAAGAAGAAAGGCGGGCCTTTGTTATTATCCGCAGGTAAGTGCCGAAAGGCAATTAAATCATAAGGTTAATAAACTTATAAGCCGCGATATTAATAACCTGCATGTTTTTGACCTGGCTAAAGCTGGCCATACTATCATAGATATCGGACAGCACAATACCTGGTACTTGCTGAAATTATGGAGGAGAACCGGCAAAAAAGGAAAGGCGGTTTTGTTTGAAACAACACCTGTCAATCTATCCTGGTTTAAAAAACTGGCGGCATTTTTTTCGTGGAATAATATAACGATCGAGACAGCAGACTTTTTTAACATCAGCACCGCCACGGTAATTAATTTCAACGAAAAATTGCCCGGCAGCAGCGAGCCAACCAAACTGGCAAACACATTAGATTATTATTGTTTTGTCAAAAAAATAAAACCCGACATCATAAAAATAAGTATCGACGATAGTGATGGGAGAATGCTGAATGGCACCAGGGAAATTATTTACAATTATAAACCGGTCTTTATGGTTAAGTGCGACAAAAGAAGGGTGGGCAAAGAAAAAGTTATGGGCATTTTTAATTTCTTCTCATCCTTCAGCTACCGCGGCTATTTTGTTTTAGATACTCTAAAAATTCCATTGGAAAATTTTGATTTTAATCTTTACCAAAACCCATTAAACAATTTCTATTGCGACCAGTTTGTATTTGAAGTTTCGGGTTAAGAACAAACTACTTCGAAAATCTTTCTGCCCCTGCCCAACCTATTATGTGTGTTTTGATATCCTGAAAATAATTAAATTAAAATTGTAAAACTACCTGTAATGAAAAAACTACTCTCACTCATTTGTGTGCTGAGCCTTGCTTCCACTTTTTTTTCGTGCAAAAAAGATGCTGACCATGCAAATAAGCTAATTACTATCAATCAAACACTATCATCGGGTGAAACCTACTCACTTAAATTAAATCAATTTGGCGATGCAGATGACATTGCAAACATTATAAAACAGGCTGCTTCGTTTTCTGTCAGCAGTATTGATAACCCTAACATTTCATCCGCATCTAATTACACTTTTTCGTCAGTATCCAAAAGCGCCGAAGCCGAACAGGTTGTTTTGGCGATTACCGAAGCAAATCGCGGAAATCGCCGGGGCAAACTGTGCGAAGATGCCACGATCATCACCATAAACTTTGTAATAAAGTAAAAACACAAGTCTCAAAGATGTTTTTCTACCAACTTGCTGAAGAAGAAAATTGGCTCGAATTTGGCTGGTAAATAACGGCCTTCGTTTTTTTTTCATTCATCGCAAAATAAATCTGCCTTAAAAAAAAGTCTACCCATTGCAATTTTATCAACCTTTAAAACAATGGTATGATCTTTTTAAAGAACCCGGTTTTTACAGGTACACTAGTACTAATGGTATTAACAACGTCTTCTTTGCAGGCCCAGTTTCAATCTACACCGTACGAAGTGGGCATTCAGATTGGTACGCTTGTTTACCAGGGCGACCTGGTAACTCCCAACGCAGGAAATCTTAAATCTTTGTATCCCTCCATCGGTTTAAATATAAGCAAAGGTTTCGATCCCTATTTTTCGGTAAGAGCCAATTTCTTAAGAGGAAAATTATCTTCCGATGAGGCCGACTTTGCTACTCCTGCATACAGACGGCAACGTAATTTTTCGTTTAGCAGTTCTATAACTGAATTTTCGGGATTGCTGGTATTTAATCCATTTGGTCAAAACGAAAGAAAGTTATCGCCCTATGTTTTTGCCGGGGCCGGGCTTACGTTTTTAAATGTGAAACGCGATTGGAGCAAATTGGATTCCACCGTATTTGACAGTAAATCTGCTGCTGCCGTGGGATTAGGAAAAGATACCCTGACCAACCCTCCGCGGGTTATCGCTGCTTTGCCGGTTGGTGCCGGCATCCGGTATAATATCTCGCCGCAGTTCAGTCTAAACTTAGAAGGCATGTTTCGGTTTATTGCTACCGACTACCTGGACGGCTTCAAATATGCCGCTAACCCAAAAAACAACGACCGGTATTATGGGCTATCGCTTGGCCTTCACTACCAAATTGGTGGATACAAATGCCCGGTAGTTAAGCGATGAACTGTGCCTGCGAAGCTCGCCACCTGGAACGTGCTCCGCTTATCGCTTTTTAAATAAAATTTCTTTTTTGGTTCATACCCGGCAAAATCCATATATACCAGCAATGCGATACGCCGGCTCTGAAATTCATGCTCAAAAAAATTTTTAATACCCCGTCCATATCACCATCTTTGCCGATATGATTACGCTTTGTTTCGACTTTGGTAATACGCGGCTTAAATGTGCCGTTTTTGAAGACAAGCAATTTAAGGAGCTGCTGGTGCTGGGCAACGATTCTACAGATACCATACAGCAATTAATCGACCGGTATCATCCCGAAAGGGCCATCTTATCGTCGGTTATTGACAATAACCCCGAGGCCGAAAAATTACTGGCCTATAAAACGGTTTTTCATAAACTCGGCCATGAGAGTAAATTACCCATAACAACCCCGGTGGGAAAACCTGCTACAATAGGCACCGACAGGTTGGCCATGGTGGTGGCTGCTGTTGATCTGTATCCCAAAAAACATAACCTTGTAATTGGTCTGGGAAGCTGCATCACTTTTAATTTTGTAAATAAGTATCACCAGTTTTTGGGTGGCAGTATTTCGCCGGGCCTCGAAATGCGGTTTAAGAGCTTAAACCAGTTTACCGCAAAACTGCCTCTGGTGGAAGCAAACTGGAACTTTCCCCTGGTTGGTTACGACACCGAAAGCAATATATTAAGCGGAGTTGTGCTTGGCATGGCAAAAGAAATTGATGGTATAATTGATTTATATTCAGACAAGTACAGCAACTTTAACGTGCATTTAACCGGGGGCGATACTGCCTTTTTTGGCTCTCTGCTAAAAAAAGAGATATTTGCAGACCCTTATTTAATTTACAAAGGCCTTTATGCGATCAGTGAGTTCAATTTCCAAAACAATTCTTAATACAGGATTTTTTCTTTTTTTAGGATCTTTTTTAGCCAATGCACAGGAAAATTCTCCTTATTCAAGATATGGCCTTGGTGACATTTTTCCTGGTCAGCATATAGCTAACAGAGGTATTGGTGGCATTACAGCTGCCTACCGCGATGCTTTAGGCCAATCAGTTAATTTTTACAATCCAGCAAGTTATAGCGGCATATCGCTTGTTACTTATGATATTGGTATTGGTATTGATAGCAGAACTTTACGCAGTGCCAATCCGGTCAGGAAATTTAATTCTGTAAATTTCACCCCGTCGTATGTAGTATTGGGTTTGCCGGTCGATAAAAAAAGAGGTATTGGTCTGGCTTTCGGCCTTCGCCCAATCTCAAAACTCAATTACTCCATTGTAGAAAATAAAAGGGTTACCGGCATTGATAGTGTCGGCAGCCTATACGAAGGCAAAGGAGGCTTATACCAGGGATTTATTGGATTGGGTAAACGCTGGGGAGGCTTTAGCATTGGCGTAAACGGAAATTTTAATTTTGGAAACAAAGAAACGACTACACGTATTCTTTTCCTGAACGATACAGTACAATACCAATCCAGCAATTACTCCACAGTAACGTCATACAGTAAATTAACGTTTTCGGGAGGCGTTCAGTATCAATTTAAGCCTGGTAAAAATACCGTTTTGCGCCTTGGTTTCGAAGGCGCTCTAAAACAAACGCTCAATGCCCGGCAAGATCAAAAAAGAGAAACATTTTACTACGCTACAGATGGATCAACGGTACCGGTTGACACTGCCCTGGTGGTTAACGATGTAAAAGGAACCATTCAATTGCCATCAACATACACGGCAGGAATTGCATTTGAAACACAAACCAAGGAAAAGCTTACCCGTTTAATGCTGAGCGCCGAATACGAAAGCACCAAATGGAGCGACTACCGTTTTATGGGCCAGCCCGATAAATTGGTCGATAACTGGCAAATGCGTTTCGGCGCCCAATTATCACCTGATTATTTACATGCGCAATCCTTTTGGAGCCGGGTTACATACCGCACAGGTTTCTTTTATGGAAAAGACAATATTAATGCTGATGGCAACGAGCTGAAAACCTATGGTTTAACTTTTGGTCTTGGTTTACCTGTAGTACGCAGAACCAACTACACCAACCAATACTCAAATATCCATACCGCTATAGAAATAGGAAAAAGAGGCAGCAAGGTTAATAATATTACCGAAAATTACTTCAGGCTTTCTTTTGGATTTAGTTTAAGTGATATTTGGTTCATTAAACGCAAATATGATTAATTGTATTTCCAAAAATATGATCACAAAGGCAGCTCTACTTTTGAGCTGCTTTTTTGTATATGCCTGCGAAAATAATTACCAGGAGGTGCAGGATTTGGGAAAGAAAAAGCCCAATATTGAGCAAGGAAAAAACATTGAAAGTTATTTAAGCCAAAACGGAATTGTAAAAGCAAAACTGACCGCTCCATTAATGCTGCGCTACACCCAAGACTCACCGCGAACTGAGTTTCCAAAAAGCCTGCATGTCGATTTTTTTGATTCTACCACCGCAATAGAAAGCCAGCTAAATGCACGTTATGGCAGATACCTTGAAAACGAAGCCCGGGTTTTTCTAAAAGACAGCGTAGTGGTTTTTAACGTTACCGGCGATACACTGCACTGCCGCGAATTATATTGGGACCAGCGGAAAGAGGTTTTTTATACCGACAAGAACGTCATTATTCAAAAGCCCGACCAAAAAATTTATGGTACCGGCCTCACTGCCGACCAAAGCTTTAAGTGGTTTACGATTAACAATGCCTACGGATTTATCAATATACCCGATAGCAGTTTCTTGGCGCAGTAAGTTTTGAGGATCAATTTTATTTAATTGAAAAGCCTAACCTGGACAAGCCAGAACCAAACAGGAAAAATAGCTAACTTTCTAGTAAAAACCGATGGAACTTCTAACAAGCCGATATGCTGAAAATATAGTTGGTGTTCTTGGCTGCTATGATCGGATAGTTATCAAAGGAACAC
>JBBRCW010000048.1:0-26460 GCA_038204535.1 Chitinophagales bacterium
CTGGTTACTTCAGCTATGCACATGCCACGAGCTAAAAAAGCTTATGAAAAAGCAGGTTTGCAGGTAGTGGGTTTTCCTTGTAATTATGTTTTTGCGGATACGCCTTTCCATTGGGATGATTACCTTCTTCCAAAGGCAAATGCGTTCGAACAATGGTCTTACTTTTCAAAAGAACTGGTGGGTACTGTTGCCTATAACTGGTTTGGAAAGGCATAGAAAGAGGCTTTACTTATTTTCTAAATCAGTATGCGCTATTCTTTTTGTGATGCAAACTGTCTGTGCATCGATCGGTCGGGTATTACTGCAGGTGGGGAATTTTATAGCGTCCCGCCCGATACTACAGTTTGGTTTTGTTTATGAATTTGAAGATAAGAACTTTTGCCTGGCTTTATTTTCCGATGCATCGGGACCGAAACTGATGCCGATAGCGAACTGAAACCGAATGCTCCCACGTCAAGCCTCACTTGCAGTAATACTTTTGTTGCCTGTAGTGCTTCTCTGTCAGCCGTCAGAACTTGATAGATATTTGAAGATTTCCGCCAAGTCCATCTTTTATAATGCGCTGCAAAGTTGAAAAGCGTACGTCCTTCAAATCTTTTTCAAGTTTTGAAATGTAAGATTTATTTGTGCCTGATAATTCTGCAACCTGTTCTTGGGTCAAACCTTTTTCTTGTCTGGCTTGCTGAATAAGCACACCCAGTTTGAATGCTTCATATTCACTGTCAAACTTGTCTCTTTTTTTTGTTCCTGTAGCACCAACTTCTTTTTCAATAAATTCGCTAAGGCTTGTTAGATTTTTTTTCTTCATGATATTCCTTTTTAATTTTTTCTGCTCTTTCAATTTCTTTTGTCGGTGTCTTTTGAGTTTTCTTTTGAAAACCATGTCCAACTACAATAAGGTTATTGCTGTCAAAGAAGCAGAAGATGCGAAAAATATCGTTACCAACTTGAACTCTAATTTCATAAAGAGCGTCTGTGTTTTCGAGATGCTTAAAATAAATTTCAGGAATTCGGTCAAGGTTTTCAACAATTTTAAATGTCCAAAGGATTTTCTTTTGAACCTTCCATGTTTGCTCCTGATAAAAGTCTCTGAAATATTCTTTAAAGAAAAAAAGCTCACGTTTATTAGTCACCATGCGAAAATAAAGGAAGTAGTCCAATTAGACCACAACAAAATTTTAGGATGTGTCCAAATGGCATTATAGGTAACTACTTTATTAACTATGCCATCGGCGGTAGTCTTTACAGTGTTCTGCAATTTTTCTCCGGCCCCGTTTATCTTTTGCTCGTTGATATTTCCATTTTCAGTACATGAGGCAGAAAGTATAAATATCAATAGAAGAATTGTTTTCAGATGGTTTTATAACTTTAAAGCGTATTTGCCATAAAGCACAAAAATATCGGACCAGAAGTCTTATTTAGAATTATCCCTTAAATTCGGTCATCATGAAAAATTCTTTGATTAAAACCGGTCTTTGCCTGGCCATTTTAATTGCAATTCAATCGTTCAGGCCACTAAACAAAACGCTTATTTCAGATGATCTCACCGGTGCCTGGATATTCGAGAACAATGGCGTTGAACAGGTGTTGATTTTTGAAGATGGCTATTTTTCGCACACTACGTACGACAAAGCAAACAAAAAGTTTATTTCCACCGATGGCGGACCATTTAAAATGAATGGTGCTGCAGTTTCAATAACCAAAGAATTTGACACAGGCAGCAAACAAGCAATTGGGCAGGCCAATTCTTTTAAATTTTCGATTTCATCCGATAAACTAACGCTGGATTATACGGGTAATGGCCAGGTTTGGAAAAAACTGGATGATGGAAAGGATAAGCTGGCAGGCACGTGGAAGATCACCGGGCGAAAGCAAAATGATGAGATCGTTCAGATCCATCAGTCTGGTCCGCGCAAAACGCTTAAGTTACTATCAGGAACCCGGTTTCAATGGGCAGCCATCAATCCTGAAACCAAAGAGTTTTTTGGAACCGGTGGAGGCTCCTATACTTTTGAAAATGGAAAATATACCGAAAACATCGAATTCTTTAGTCGCGACGACAGCCGGGTGGGTGCCTCCCTAACTTTCGATGGTAAATTGGTGAACGGCGATTGGCATCACAGCGGCAAAAGCTCAAAGGGCGATCCTATTTATGAAGTTTGGAGCCGTATTAGCCAAAAATAATTTACCATGACTGTTTCGGTGTGCCCTGGTTAGCAATTTCCTGCAACCGCTTACTCAGCACCATTTGTAAATTGGTCAACCGGCGGTCCGAAGCGTTTTCAACCATATAAGTCACCTTATTATACCGGTTAATATCAAAAAGCAGGTCGCCCGGAAAATTCTGCAATCTTTTATCAGTTAATTGCACCTGGATCGTTCCTGCACTATCGGGCCAATAAACTTCGGCATTCATTCTTTTGCCTTCAAAATCGAAATATAATATCATCGAAATAATTTATTTTGCCTTCCCTTGTTCCGGAAGATTAGAAAAACTGCTTTATTAACCGGTAAAATCCTATTTTGTTGCTCAAACTAATTATCATGAAAAAAGCTTTGATAGCAGTTCTCTTCACCTTAATGATCGCTCCGGCAATGAATGCGCAAACCGGCACCCAAAAAAACGGAAAAATGTTACGCCACGTAGTATTATTTAAATTTAAAGATGGAACTACTGATGCCGAAGTAAAAAAAGTGGAAGACGCGTTCAGGGCGCTTCCATCAAAAATAAAGGAGATTAAGGGGTTGGAATGGGGAACCAATAACAGTCCCGAAAACCTTAACCAGGGTTTTACCCATAGTTTTTTCCTCACTTTTAGCAGCGAAGCCGACCGGGCGGTTTACCTTCCACATCCTGCCCACAAGGCATTTGGCCAGGTTTTAACGCCCTATCTCGACAAAGTACTGGTGATCGATTACTGGGCAAAGCATTAGTTGCTACCCTGATTGAGACCAAATCCACGTTTTATCCAATATCTGAAAATTTTTCATTTTTAATTAACAGATACGTCAAATTCGCGTTCTAAAAAGTTTAGATGGTACAATCTTGTGTAAATTTCTCATTTTCAGTACGTCATGTGCCTGGGATTTTTGCTCCGTCCGGATTTTTTCTTCAACTTAAATACCTGGTAGTTGTTATTTATTGAATTGCGTCAGCCACGCCTGGTATGCCTTTAATAATATCGTATCTAATAAACGTGTCTGTTTTTTCATTTGTACCTTCGCAGAAATTATTCAAAATAGCTTTTACATGAACGAGGAAGTAAGTTTAATTGAACAAGAAGTATTAAAAGATTATAAATATGGGTTTATAACCGATATAGAAGCAGATGAGGCGCCAAAAGGCCTGAGCGAAGATACTGTGCGGTTTATTTCGGCAAAAAAAAATGAACCTGAATGGATGCTGGAATGGCGGTTGAAAGCTTATCGCCAATGGCTGAAAATGAAAGAACCTTCCTGGGCCAACATCAAATATCCGGAGATCGACTACCAGGACATCATTTATTATTCAGCGCCAAAACAAAAAATCGCGCCTGATAGCCTCGACGAAATAGATCCTGAGCTGAGAAGGACTTTTGAAAAACTGGGCATTTCGCTGAACGAACAAAAGAGATTGACTGGTGTGGCGGTGGATGCTGTAATTGATAGTGTTTCTATTGGAACAACTTTTAAGAAGCAATTAGGCGAATTGGGTATCATTTTCTGTTCAATGAGCGAAGCTGTTCAGGAACATCCTGACCTCATAAAAAAATATTTAAGCACCGTTGTACCTGTTACCGATAATTTTTTCGCTGCTTTAAATAGCGCGGTATTCAGCGATGGGTCTTTTTGTTATATACCAAAGGGAGTTCATTGCCCTATGGAACTTTCTACTTACTTCCGTATCAATGCGGGAAATACGGGTCAATTTGAAAGAACATTGATCGTAGCAGAAGCAGGCAGTTATGTTAGTTACCTGGAAGGTTGTACTGCCCCCATGCGCGACGAAAATCAATTGCACGCCGCAGTTGTAGAGTTGATAGCCATGGACAATGCCGAAATAAAATATTCGACTGTTCAAAACTGGTATCCTGGCGACAAAGACGGTCGCGGCGGCATATATAATTTTGTTACCAAGAGAGGAATTTGTTCCGGCGTCAATTCTAAAATATCCTGGACGCAGGTAGAGACTGGCTCATCCATTACCTGGAAATACCCCAGCGTGATTTTAAAAGGCGATAATTCGGTAGGAGAGTTTTATTCTGTTGCTGTAACCAACCACCACCAGCAGGCCGACACAGGTACCAAAATGCTGCACATTGGAAAGAATACACGCAGTAGAATTGTTTCAAAGGGAATTTCGGCCGGTGTAAGTAATAATAGTTACCGCGGTTTGGTAAATGTTAGCAAACGAGCCGATAATGCCCGAAATTTCTCGCAGTGCGATTCCCTGTTGCTCGGCGACAAATGCGGCGCCCATACGTTTCCCTACATCGAAGTAAAAAACAATACAGCGGTTGTAGAGCATGAAGCAACCACTTCAAAAATTGGAGAAGACCAGATTTTTTACTGCAACCAGCGCGGTATAGATACGGAAACGGCTGTCGCCCTCATTATAAATGGCTTTGCCAAAGAAGTGATGAACCAATTGCCGATGGAGTTTGCTGTAGAAGCTCAAAAATTGCTCGCAATTAGTTTAGAAGGAAGTGTGGGATAGTGAGCTATAATGAAGTTACAGGCTGTGCTTTTGTCAGCCAATTACCTGGGGAATTGCTTTTTAAAAATTTAAACGAACGATTTTAATCATAGACAAACATGTTGAACATTGACAACCTGCACGCAGGTATTGAAGGAAAAAAAATATTAAACGGGATTAACCTTGAAATCAAGGCAGGTGAAGTGCATGCTATTATGGGGCCCAATGGCTCGGGTAAAAGCACCCTGGCTTCGGTATTGGCCGGCCGTGAGCAATATGAAGTGTTGGAAGGGTCTGTTGAGTTTTTGGGGAAAGACCTGTTAGAACTTAGTCCGGAAGTGCGTGCCGCAGAGGGGCTTTTTCTTGCTTTTCAATATCCCGTTGAAATACCAGGACTAAGCACTACCAATTTTATGAAGACCGCCGTTAACCAGATACGCAAATACAAAGGGCTTGAGCCCATGGATGCGGTAGCATTTCTTAAAATGATGAAAGAAAAGATGGCGCTTGTAGAAATAGAGCAATCCATGCTTAGCCGCCCTTTGAACGAAGGCTTTTCGGGTGGTGAAAAAAAGCGTAACGAGGTATTTCAAATGGCAATGCTGCAGCCGCGTTTGGCAATATTAGATGAAACCGATTCTGGTCTTGATATTGATGCTATCCGGATTGTAGCTAACGGTGTAAACAAGCTGCGCAGTAAAGACAACGCTATATTGGTGGTTACGCACTACCAGCGCTTGCTCGATTACATTGTTCCTGACTTTGTTCACGTGCTTTATAACGGTCGTATTGTAAAATCGGGCCCTAAAGAGTTAGCCTACGAACTGGAAGAAAGAGGGTACGATTTTATAAAAAACGAGGTTGAGGTAGAATTGGCTTCTAACCCGTAAGTTAAAGGAAGTCATAAAGACAAATCAGCAAAATATTGCTCCTGATTTAAATGCCGGACGAAACAAACCTTTAAAAGGGTAATCAAACAATTTAGAGTTAATGAACACAATAGAAAATATAAAAGAATATTATAACCAGGTGCAGTCTGAAAATGCAGATGCTGTACTTTCTGAAGTTCGCCGTAAAGCATTTGATGAGTTTAACAGGCTGGGTGTGCCGGTAAAACACGAAGAGTGGAAGTATACCCGCATCAGCAGCGTTTTTAATCACGACTTTCGTTTTGGTTTTAATGGTTTAAGAGCATCTGTTAGTGCAGAAGACTTTGCAGCATTAAGGTTACCCGGCAGTCAGGAGGCCAATGAATTGGTCTTTATCAACGGTGTTTTCTCCAAATCTTTCTCTAAAATTGTCTCAGCCGAATTAGTGGTTTTGCCTTTAGAAGCGGCCGCTGATGGCGAATTCAAAACAATAGTAGCTGATAACCTTGGCCATAGCGGCAAATATTTGAATGATGGTATTAACGCGTTAAATACCTCGTTTATAAAGGGAGGTTTGTTTGTTCACGTTAAAAAAGGAAAATTAACTGAGCACCCCATATACATTTATAATATTGCCGATGCACGGGTTGAGAATGTGCTGGCACAACCTCGCAGCCTTGTACATGTCGGCCATAACGCCGAAGTGCAAATAGTAGAGACATATATAACCCTTGGTAAAGGCGAAAGCTTTACCAACCAGGTTATGGAAGTGGTGGTAGAGCAGGACGCAAGATTGGAATATTATAAAATTCAAAACGACGCATCGCATACCAACCAGGTAAGCACTACCCATATAAGGCAGGTTGGTAAAAGTTTTGTTCATACGGTTACCATTTCGCTCGACGGCAATATTGTTCGTAATAATCAGAATATGGTGATGGATGCAGAATATTGCGAAGCCCATTTATATGGTTTGTACTTTCTGCAGGGCAAAACACATGTTGACAATCATACCGTGGTGGATAATGTACAGCCGCATTGTTTCAGTAATGAATTGTATAAGGGCATAATGAATGATACCTCCACAGGTGTTTTCAATGGCAAGATCTTCGTTCAGCGCCCGGCCCAAAAAACCAATGCCTACCAGAGCAACAAGAATATATTATTGACCGATACGGCCAGTGTAAATACCAAACCCCAGCTCGAAATATTTGCCGACGATGTAAAATGTTCGCATGGTTGTACCATTGGCAAATTAGATGAAGAAGGAATGTTTTATTTAAGGTCGAGGGGTATTGCGGAGGAGATGGCAAGATCTTTATTATTACAGGCGTTTTCAATTGATATCTTGCAACAGATAAAGCTGGCGCCCATCCGTTCGTATGTTGATCAATTATTAAAGAATCGTTTACAATTCGATGTAGTATGACATTTGCAGCAATAGAGAAGCCGATTATTAATGTAGATAGTATCAGGTCTTTATTTCCCGTTTTAAACAGGCAGGTTAAAGGTAAGCCGCTGGTTTATTTTGATAATGCCGCTACTACGCAAAAGCCGCAATCGGTAATTGATGCCTTAACAGAATATTACAACGGTTATAATGCCAACATCCATCGCGGCATTCACACGCTTGCTGAAGAAGCCACCGCTGCATTTGAAGCAACCCGGGATACCGTTCAGAAATTTATCGGGGCAAAGACCCGCGAACAGGTCATTATTACCAAAGGCACCACAGAAGGGATAAACCTGGTAGCATACACCTGGGGACAGCAGAATATTACAGAAGGAGATGAGATCCTTATCTCTGAAATGGAGCATCACAGCAATATTGTGCCGTGGTACAAATTATGTAAGGAGAAAGGCGCGGTTTTAAAAGTCATACCTGTTAGCGATAATGGCGAATTGGGGATGGAGGAATTTGAGAAATTGCTAACCAACAAAACCAAACTTGTTTCGATCGTCCATGTTTCAAATGCACTGGGCACGGTTAACCCGGTTGAAGAAATAATAGAAAAGGCCCATGCCATAGGAGCGGTTGTTTTGGTGGATGGCGCACAATCCGCTGCCCATCTTGACATAGATGTGGAAGACATGGACTGCGATTTTTTTGCTTTTTCATCCCATAAACTTTTTGGCCCCACAGGCGTGGGGGTATTGTACGGTAAAAAGCATTTACTGGAAAGTATGCCTGTATTTAATGGCGGCGGAGAGATGATAAAAGAGGTGGATTTTGATAATATAACCTATGCAGACCTGCCCTATAAATTTGAAGCAGGCACGCCCAATATAGCAGATACGGTGGCTTTTAAATATGCGATCGATTTTATTAACGAAACGGGCAAGGAAAATATCCGCAAGCATGGCCATGATTTGCTGGAATACGCTACCAGCCAATTGCAGCAAATTGAGGGTTTAAAAATTATTGGAACGGCAAAAAATAAGGTGAGCGTTATTTCTTTTGTGGTAGATAAAATTCATCCGCAGGACCTGGGTATTTTACTTGATAATAAAGGCATAGCTGTGCGAACAGGTCACCATTGCACCCAGCCTTTAATGAAACGGTTTGGCATACCCGGAACAACGCGGGCCTCATTTGCCATATACAATACCATAGAAGAGGTGGACATATTTATTTCTGGCTTGCAAAAAGCCATTAAAACTTTATTATAGAATGGCCGTGGAGCAAACAATTAAAGACGTTGAAAAAGAAATTGTAGAGGAGTTCGGTCTTTTTGATTCTTGGGACGATAAGTATGAATATATAATTGACCTCGGCAAAAAGCTGCCTTTATTAGAAGACGAAAATAAACTGGATGAAAATAAAGTACGCGGTTGCCAGTCAACCGTGTGGCTGGTTGCCG
The DNA here is from genome assembly GCA_038204535.1 of Chitinophagales bacterium. Classification (GTDB taxonomy): domain Bacteria; phylum Bacteroidota; class Bacteroidia; order Chitinophagales; family Chitinophagaceae; genus Segetibacter. The sequence goes on from JBBRCW010000048.1 coordinate 8,406, forward strand.
ATTACAAAGAAGGAAAAGTGCGGTATAAGGCGGATAGTGATGCAGTGATAGTAAAAGGATTGATCAGTATGCTTATTCGCGTTTTATCTGGTCATACGCCGGATGAGATCATTCATTCAAAGCTTGATTTTATTAACCAGATAGGCATGACATCGCACCTGGCACAAACCCGCTCCAACGGTTTGTTATCTATGGTTAAGCAGATGAAAAACTATGCGCTGGCCTATAAATTAAGTACTTCAACCAACGATAAAAACTATGGATACGGAAGCCCTGAAGCTAAAAGTAATTGAGTGCCTGCAGACCATCTTTGATCCCGAATTGCCGGTTAACATCTACGAACTGGGCCTGATTTACGAAGTGGATATTTTACCGATTAATAATGTGCAGGTCGTGATGACTCTTACCGCACCCAGTTGCCCCGCCGCACAGTCACTTCCCATTGAAGTTGATCAGAAGGTCAGCGCACTTGAAGGGGTGAATGACGTGCATGTTTCAGTTACGTGGAACCCTAAGTGGGACAAAAGTATGATGTCGGAAGCAGCACAGCTTGAGTTGGGGTTTATGTAAATCAGTGAACAGTGGATAATGAATAATGAAAAACGAATAATGAAGAATTTTGAGCTTCGGAGGAGATGAATGTTTGTGGCTTTAAAACGATGTACTTGCTGTATTTAAATTTCTTGATTTCCTACTCACCACTCACAACAGACCACTCACCACTTACAACTTACAACAGACCACTCACCACTCACAACTGACCACTCACAACTGACCACTCACAACTCACCACTCACAACCTACCCCTCACAACCCCTTCTCCGCAGCTTTGGCTTCCATTTTAGCAGCCTTTATATGATCGCGGATAACCTGCCAGTATTCTTTGCCATAACCCACAAAAAGTTCCGCACCTGCCGGTATATCGCGGATAGCCTCCACAAAAACCTTGTCGCCATCCCGCAGAAATTCTGTATTGTTTTTTAAACCCTTTATTTTTTTGATGCCGCTGGCATCGTTTATATACCGCGCATGCGATTTCTTATAATTTTGGGCATCTATTATGTGGTTTCGGGTAACATAAAAGATGTAACAATTGCCACCTTCATTTTTCACTTCTTTCCAGGTGCGCTTACGTCCCTTGTACTGTGCTATTCGGGTTCCTTTAGCAATAACGACTTGCGTATATAATCCAAGGCCTGCGCCGGGTATATTCGATTCTTTTATCTCAAGGTATTTTTCTAAGAATGCCATTTGATTATTTAGTGATGAATGGGTTAGTTAAAACATAAAATTAGACGGAAGCAATACTACCATGAAATTTTTTCTGCGGTTAATTTTTTTTGGGACCGGGGTGCAAGGGTATTACACATTGTAAAAGCTTCCTTGTTCTTTCGATGGGCTGCACCGATCGTTGGTGTATGCCGCCCTTTCAGGGCTTTGTTGTTCAACTGGTGGTCTTTCTTTTCGATGGGCTTCACCCATCGTTGGCGTATGCCGCCCTTTCAGGGCTTTGTTGTTCGTTTGGTGGTTTTTCTTTTCGATGGGCTGCACCCATCATTGCTGTATGGCGCCCTTTCAGGGCTTTGTTGTTCAACTGGTGGTCTTACTTTTTCGATGGGCTGCACCCGTCGTTGATGTATGCCGCCCTTTAAGGGGTTGGGGGCTATGGGCCGGGGGCTGTTTGGGGGCTTTATCATTTATTCATTCTTCGCTCTTACATTTGCCGCATGAATAATGCGAAGTTGTACACAGAAGAAAAATGGAACATTTTAACGTCGTTCTCAAAAAAAAATGATCTAAAAGCAGGCTTGTGGAATGAAATATTAGAAAGACACAGCGAGCCATACAGATTTTACCATACCATAGGCCATGTTGCCGCCATGTTCAATTTATGCGATCAATATTTGAGTGAGGTGGAGAACCCGCTGGCAGTTGGTTTCGCCATTTTATACCGCAATATTGTATGTGATACTTTTAAAAATGACAATGCAGAGGAAAGTGCGGCTATTGCAAAAAGGCACTTGATGTTATTGCTGGTTAAACCGGCTATAATTAAGGAGGTTGAACAATTGATATTGACAGCTGGTCAACATGTTTTGCCAGAAGAAGAGGCATATAGCACAGACCTGCCGCTTTTTTTAGATTTTGACCTTGCAATAATGGGGGAGGAATGGCCGAAGTACGAATTATACATGCAGCAAATCCGCAAAGAATTTCGACAGTATCCTGATGATACGTATAACCCGGGCAGGAAAAATGCACTTGAAAATTTACTTAAAAAGGAGACTTTATTTTTTACGCCCCTGCTGCGTGAAGTCTTTGAACCCACCGCCCGCAAAAATATTTTCAGAGAAATACAATTGCTGTCATAGGTCAACCCTTTTTAATGCTATTAACAGAAAGGTGACATTTTGTAAGTGGTTTAGCCGATTGTAATTTCATTTAAGGTTTTTACTTTTTGTACCTTGCAGCATTATAAAAATATACATGAAGTACCAGATAGGCGACGAGATAGTTGTATTGCACAGCCATGATGAAGGGCGGGTGATTGAGATAATGAGCGATAAAATGGTATTGATTGAGGTGAAAGGGGTGAAGTTTCCCGCTTACATGGACCAGATCGATTTTCCTTACTTTCTCCGTTTTTCTAAAAAACCGGCTGAGGTGGCCGACAAAAAACCAAAGGTGTATGTTGACCAGGTTGTAAAAGAGAAACGGCGCGACGAAGTAAAGGTGAGCGATGGAATATGGTTATCCTTTTTCCCCAAGTTTGATACGGATGTTTTTGGAGATGAAGTGGTGGAGAAATTCAAAGTATATCTGATTAACCGTACCGGTCTGGGCTACGAATTTACCTATCGTCTCAACTATTTTGGTAAGAACGACTTTGAAATTACCAGTGATATCTCCGCCTTTAAAGATTTTTACCTTCACGACGTTGCATTTGAAAGCCTAAATGATAACCCATCATTCGAATTTGAATTTTCTCTGCTCGTGCCCGATAAAAAACTCGCCGATTACTGCGAGGCGTCTTTTAAGATTAAGCCTAAACAATTGTTTCAAAAAATTGAAAAGCTGAAGGAAAATAACGAGCCGTCATTAAACCACCTTTTGCTTGAAAAATATCCGGTAAAAGCTATTCAGGATAGCGGCCTCGACCTAAGCAAACTTACAGGTGCAGGATATAAGGTGTACGATGCCAAACATGCCCGCCAGCATCTGGAACCGGCCCGCAGCGTGGTAGATCTGCACATTGAAAAGCTGACTGATTCCTGGAAAGGTTTAAGCAATTTTGAAATTCTGACTATTCAGTTGAAAGAATTTGAAAGGTGGCTGGATCTCACGATTGCACACCGGCTTCCTAATCTTATAGTTATTCATGGCGTTGGTACCGGAAAGCTTAAAGATGAAGTGCACGATATTTTGAAAGTTAAGCGGGAAGTAAAAAGTTTTATTAACCAATACGAGCCTCGTTTTGGTTATGGCGCTACCGAAATATTCCTGCAATATTGATTGATAACATTCTGATGTTGGTTAATTAAGGTGATTGTCTCAACAATAAAACAAACAAGGCCGACATGCTGAATATCGCTTAGAATCTCCTGGAACTGTCCTTATACAATCCAGGCGATTTCGGACAGCGGAAGCAGACAAAATGCAGAATTTTTTAGTAATTGATTGGGTAACGGCATCTGGTTTCAAACTTAAAAGCTCTTTACAAAATACATGATAATCTATTTTAGTGCCGTTAGACGCGATAACTTTAAGGAGGTTGCGAAGTATTAAAGTAAACCTGAAACGTTAGCAAAAACTTAAGATGGCTCACTAAAAATTGTGTGGTGTAGCTAATACAAGAGTACGGCCAATGATAAATTTTGTATTACCTGTAATATTTGTGCGCATTTGATAACTAATAATCTAAATGGTGGTTGTCATGATCATTGCGGTATATTTAGCCGCTGGTAGTGAACTTCAATCAAAACTTTATTATGGAATATTTACAAAACGCACCGCTGGTTTGGTTTATCATTGGGTTTGTTTTACTCATACTTGAATTTGTTGTTCCCGGCCTTATACTTTTATTTTTTGGAGCGGGGGCGTGGGTTGTGGCCCTTATTTGCTTTTTTATGCCCCTTGGCATAAATACCCAGCTTATTCTCTTTTTGGCAAGCTCCATTCTGTCAATACTGATGTTTAGAAAAAGCCTGAAAAAAATAATGTGGTCACGCCAAAGCTCAAGCGAAATTGAAGATGAGTTTTTAGGTAAGACAGGTATCGCCGAAACCTATATAGGTCCGGGCAGCGACGGAAAAGTTGACTTTAAGGGCACTATGTGGGATGCACGTTCGGCCGACGTTATTGGAAAAGGGGAGAAGGTAACCATAACCGGAAATGAAAGTATTTTATTAATTGTTCAATCAACCAAAACCATCATATGACCGCTTCTACTATTATTCTTATTGTTCTCATTATCTTTTTATTGATTGCCTTTTTATCAACCTTTAAGGTGGTACCGCAACGTTCGGTTTATATTGTTGAGCGCCTTGGCAAGTATAGCCGTACGCTTGATGCAGGCTTTCACATACTTATTCCTTTTATTGACAAGATTGCCTACCGGCAAAATTTGAAAGAGCAAGCCATTGATGTGGCATCGCAAATATGTATTACAAAGGACAACATTGCCGTTGAGGTGGATGGTATACTTTACCTGCAGGTAATTGACCCCCAAAAAGCCAGTTACGGAATTGATAACTATCGGTTTGCCGTTATCCAGATATCGCAAACCACCATGCGCAGTGTTATTGGAAAAATGGAACTGGACAAAACTTTTGAAGAACGGGAAACCGTTAACGGAAGCATAGTTGAAGCGGTTGATAAGGCCAGTGGTCCATGGGGTATAAAAGTTTCCCGTTACGAGGTAAAAAACATTTCGCCGCCCCAAAGTATTAAAGACGCCATGGAAAAGCAAATGCGCGCCGAGCGCGAAAAAAGGGCGTTAATTGCCGAATCCGAAGGCGATAAGCAGGCTAAAATTAACCGGGCCGAAGGTGATAAACAGGAGGCAATAGCAAAATCGGAAGGTGAAAAACAACGGCGTATTAACGAAGCGACCGGCACTGCAGCCGAAATTGAACTGGTTGCCTTTGCTACGGCAAAGGGCATTATGGAGATAGCCAAATCAATAAATGAAGAAGGCGGCATGAACGCCGTAAACCTGCGCATTGCAGAGCAGTACCTAACCGAGTTTGGTAAGCTGGCCAAAATCAACAACACCATGATAGTTCCGGCTGATTTATCGGATATAGCGGGAGTTATATCAAGCATTACGTCCGTGATCAGCAAAACGAAAGTTGAAACGCCGCTGATTGGAAGGAGCTAGTATTTTTTTTTGAATGTTGAATGATAAGGTTGAATTAAAATTGCCAAATACTATGATGTGAATATAGGGGCAACCTAAATTAGACGGATACCCGAGCTTCATACGGTTTAAAGTATTCTTCGGGCCATCTGTCCTTCACATTTTTGCGATAGGTAACGACTATAGGTAAGGTGCAATGTTTTACACACTTCATTGCGGGTACCCAATCCCACAGATATAAACTGTGCTATCTTGCACCGAAAGGATCTTAAGTCCCCTTTGCCGTGCATGCCCACAGGCTGGCCGCTATGCAGGTAATAAACTGTATTATCTTTAGTAAAAACACCAATACATTAATTGAACCATTTGGTGTCAGATGGTAAAATGGGAAGTTTTAATTGCATAGAAACTGTTTGACTGGAAGGCAATCCCGGTCTTTATCTATTTGCGAACAAAACATCCCGAACTATTAATTTTATTGATTGGGATTAGGAGTCCTGTGGTTGGCTTTTTTAATGTCCCGCAAACCCGCAAAGATGAATAGGACAAACTTTGAGTGAAAGTTTCTTAAAAATTATTGAACGGCAATTAATAAAATCTTACCAATTTATTCTTTTTGGTCAATGAGCGAAACAATGAAGAATGCCCTCATAAAACTGCACATTGCTGTTTTTTTATGGGGGTTTACCGGAGTGCTTGGTCGTTTGATTTCGCTGAACGAAGGTTTGTTGGTTTGGTACCGGATGTTTTTTGCAGTGATTGGACTATTTGCACTGATGTATTGGCGGGGCCAGCTGCATCGGGTTGATCCCAAAACCAAATGGCAGCTTTTTGGTACCGGCGGATTAATAGCTTTACATTGGTGCTTTTTCTTCGGCAGTATAAAATATTCAAACGTTTCTATAGCACTCACGGTTTTCTCATCCAGCGGGTTTTTTACGGCCATTTTAGAACCAGTGATGATGAGAAGACGAATAATATTGAACGAAGTTTTACTTGGACTTTTGGCCATTGCCGGCATTTACCTAATCTTTCATTTTGATCCTCAATATAAACTGGGCATTTTGCTCGGTTTGATCGCTACTGTTCTAAGTACCATTTTTTCTATTTTGAATAAACAACAGGTAGCGTATGTTGGCCCCCGAATACTCATGTTGTATGAATTGGGCGGCGGATTAATGATACTGACGATATTGATGCCTTTTTATCTGATGGCATTTCCCCCTGCACGCCTGCTGCCTTCTCCGTTAGATTACATCTGGCTGCTTATTCTTAGTTTATTATGCACCATTCTGGCGATGGATCTATCGCTGCAGGCATTAAAAAAGGTTTCCGCGTTTACACAAAATCTGACATTCAACTTAGAGCCCATTTATGGAATTATACTGGCTTTTTTAATTTACCAGGAAAATCAGCACCTCAGCGACGGTTTTTATATCGGGTTTTCGCTGATATTATTGGCAGTTGTTCTGCAAACCTTTCGCATAGTTAAGTCTGCCAAAAAAGAGCCGCATGTATTTGGAGTGTAGCCCCCAACCCCTGAAGGGGAGTAGAGAGAGAACCCCCCCAGCCCATGAAGGATTGTAGAGAGAACCCACAGACCATGAAGGATAGTAAAGAGATCACCAATATCCCAAAACTTCAAAACTTCATAATCACAAAATCACAAAATCACAAAATCGTACTTTACAAACTCAAATATTTTACGAAGGTCCTTTTGGCTATGGGCAGCAGGGTTTCTTCAAGCGGGTACATTAATTCAGTTTCAATATTGTAAACAGCGGGGTTGGGCAATTCTTTTCGGTTCCTGATTAATTCACCTTTAATGTTTTCGGGAGAGTTGCTCACAGTTCGTTGCCACTCATGTATGTAATCTGTGCGGATGCCGCGGTATTTTTCATCGTGCTTCTCAAAAATAGTAAGTCTGTATTGATATACTACAACCGAGCTATAACGTCCGTCGTGAATAAAAAGATAACCTTCATTTACATCCAGCGGAATTAATCCTACCGGCTGAATGTTTAGTTTGGCTTCTACAAATTCGTATATCTCCGCGCCGGTTTGTATGGTGGTTTTTATTTTAGAGGCCGAATAATGAATGATTTCTTCAAGTTCTTTCATCAATTCGTCGTCTTCAATCATACGTTCATAAACCATTTGCAGCTTATTCATATTTACGTCGGTCAGCTGCTTTGGAAAATGTTCCTGTAAATATTTCTTATTTTCTCTAAAGGCGACAAGGTTGTTATAGTGGAATATTACGTCCGCCAGCTGGGGATACAATTTATTTGCGTTAAAAACTTTACTGACCTCCTGCAGATAAGCAAGCAAAGTATATTTTTTTAGCTCAAAATCGATATAGCCCTCTGCAAACCACGTTTCTGATAGTGTTTTCATTGCCTTTCTTTTCAGATGATAGAATTGCCTTTTACAAGGATTAATTATTTAACGATTATTTCGTCAGAATATTTAAATGGCGGGCATTAATTGTAAATTAAGAATTTAAAGTGTAAAATCTAAATGGCAGAATAAATTTTCGGTTAAAACCTTACTAAACTGGTTCATTAGCAAGGCAAATAAAAGATCATAAAAAAAGAAGGCCGCTTAAAAAGCGGCCTCTTGTAAATGAAATATATATAAAGATAAATCTGGCTTAAACGAAGTTTTCAATTACCATTTTCTGTTGATATCCCAGTTCTCAAACTCTTTGGCCACCTGGGTAAGAAAACTGGCCCCAACGCTGCCATCCACAATACGGTGATCGTAGCTTAGCGACAGGTACATCATATGCCTGATGCCGATGGCATCGCCTTCCGGAGTTTCTAAAACAACAGGCCGCTTTTTAATAGCGCCAACCGCTAAAACAGCCACTTGTGGCTGATTAATAATGGGTGTTCCCATCAGGCTGCCAAAGGTGCCTACATTGGTTAATGTAAATGTTCCGCCTGCGGTATCATCGGGCTTCAATTTATTACTCCTTGATGCATCGGCAAGCGAGTTAACGGCTTTGCTTAGACCAACAAGATTAAGATAGTCGGCGTTTTTTATAACCGGCACAATCAGATTGCCATTGGGTAAGGCAGTGGCCATACCGATATTAATATCCTTTCTAAGCAAAATATTGTCGCCTTCCACCGACGCGTTTACGTAGGGAAATTTCTTTATCACTTTGGTCAGGCATTCAATAAACAACGGCATAAATGTTATCCGTGTCCCTTCTCTTTTTTCAAAGTCCTTTTTAACCCGTTCTCTCCATACCACCATATTGGTTACATCGGCTTCAGCAAAACTGGTAACGTGCGGACTGGTTTGCTTGCTGTTAACCATGTGTTTGGCAATCATTTTCCGCATCCGGTCCATTTCAATAATTTCCACATTGTCGCTGGCAGTCGTTGCCGTTGCTATGGGTTCCGAAGGCTGCGGCTCTGGTTGTTTAGGCAGTGAGGCTGGCTCTGCTACAGGTGCAGGTTTTGTTTGAGATGGCTGCTGTGCTACTTGCGCAACGGGTGCCTGGCTGGCAGGTGCCGCAACAGGAGCAGATGCGGCAATTGGTGCAGGTAAAGCTACAGGTGCAGGAGCTGGTTTAGGTGTAGGCGCTTTGGTTTCCTTTCCTGCTTTTTTATCGGCAATGTATTGTAATATGTCCTTTTTGGTAACACGGCCTTCGTTTCCTGTGCCGGTTATATGTTCCAATTCGCTAAGCGGCACACCTTCGCTTTTGGCAATATTTAAGACCAGCGGCGAAAAAAATCCATTGTTATTTCCGTCCAAGGCATCGTCATGCATAGCCTGTTGCGGCACGTAGGGGATTGCTTCCGGTTCCACGGCATCTTTAGAATGGGATGGTGTTTCAATTTCAACCGCAGCGGGCTTAGGCTCACTTATACTTTCTGTTGAGGCCTCTTCTTCTTCTTCAGTTTGAATGCGGGCAATAACGGTACCGATGGGCACCACGTCATTTTCATTAAAAAGTATTTCTACGATTACTCCCCCGGCCGTTGACGGCACCTCACTATCCACTTTGTCGGTAGCGATATCCAGGACTGTTTCGTCTTGCTTTACAGGGTCTCCTGGTTTTTTGGCCCATTTTAAGATGGTAGCTTCCATTATGCTTTCGCCCAGTTTGGGCATTATCAAATCAACTATTGCCATACTTCAAATATATTTTAAATAATTCTGTACCCTGCCTGTACCCGATTTCTTTAATTTGACTGATGGCCTTGCATGTTTCGCTTTTGCAGATCAAACTATAGCTGTCTTACTATCATAAAGTTCAAGGCTATAAAGACCGCTTGTTGCCAATATCCATCATTTACTGCAAAAAACTAAGTGAAGTGGTAAAGGCTCAGGCAATCCTATTATTGACCAATATCGCTTTTTAGCAGCGTACCAATCTTTTTTCGGTTTCAAAAGTAAGTTTTACCAACAAATAAATGGGTATTTTATTATGAAGGGCTTACAAATGAAAGATAATGTTTCTATATCGTTCCGGCGTTTACCTTTAGATTACCAGCCCGCGTAAAAAATTAAGTGCATTGGTTGCAGTAAGATCAATATTACGGATACGGTCAAACCTGAAATGGAATTTTTTCGTGACCGTTTCCAGCGGGGCAGCTACGGCAACCCAAACGGTGCCTGTCGGCTTTTCTTCGCTGCCTCCGTCGGGCCCCATAATACCGCTCACTGCTATTGCGTAATCGGTCTTCATTAATTGTCTTACACCTTGTGCCATTTCAATCACCGTTTGTTCACTAACCGCGCCATAATTTTCTAAAGTTTCTGCCTTAACCCCAAGCACCTCGTGTTTTACCTGGTTGGCGTAACTTACCACTGATCCAATAAAGTATGCGGATGAGCCCGGAACACTTGTAAGCAAATGGGCAATGTAGCCACCGGTACAGCTTTCGGCGGTGGCCAGTGTTTTTCCTTTGCTGATAAATATTTGTCCTATTGCCTCCTGCATCATCTTATCATCATTGATCACCATAACGTCCTGCACCTCGTTTTGCAGAATATTAAACAGGTCATCAACCTGCTTTGCAATAATGGTTTCGTTTTCTCCGGTTCCTGTTAACCGAAGCCTTACCATGCCGTAGTTTGGCAGGTACGCCAGTTTTATGTGTGCGGGCAATGCGGCTTCAAATTCTTTTATTCTTTCGGCAAGAAACGATTCACCAATACCCGCGGTTAATAAGGTGCGGTGTACAACAGCGGGTAAATTATATAATGTGGGCAATCGCGGTATAATGTAATCTGTCATCATCCCTTTCATTTCGTGCGGAACACCGGGCATACTAATGAAAATAGCATTGTTTTTCTGGAACCACATACCAGGTGCGGTTCCCCTCTTATTTAGAATCACCGTACAAACATCCGGTACTTCAGCCTGTTTCAGGTTAACATCCAGCAATGGGCGGTTCAGGTATTTTGAAAATATAATTTTCACATTTTGCAAGGCATCTTCGTTAATCACCATTTTACCACCAAAATAGCTGCATAGTAAAGGCTTGGTAATGTCGTCTGCGGTAGGCCCAAGTCCGCCCGTTATAAAAACGATGTCGCTGGTTTTACCCTCCTCATCCAATGCATTCCAAATTTCATCAAATACATCACCTACAGCTACCCTGCGTTTTACCCAAACGCCAATTTTATTTAATTGCTGCGCCATCCATGCGCTGTTGGTGTCAATTGTCTGACCAATTAATAATTCGTCGCCTATGGTTATAATGGAAGCATTGATTCGTTTATCGTTCATACAATTGGAGAGGTTATGGTTATGCCCTAATTTTAGCGCAATGTAAAACAAGTATGAGAACAGTTTATTGGCTTTTTAGTTTGGTAATGATAATACAGCCGGCAACGGGGCAATCAGTTGAGAAGAAACTTGAAATTGCCTTGCAGGGTTTTGAAAGTGACCCCCAGGCCAGGCATGCCCAGGTAGCTTTATTTGTGGTGGATTCGAAAACAGGCAAAACAATATTTGATAGAAACAGTAATGTTGGGCTGCCTGCTGCCAGCAGCCAAAAAGTAATCACAGCTACCACTGCTTTAGAATTATTAGGTTCTTCTTATTGGTTTAAAACCACTTTGGGTTATTCGGGCAGCATCAATAATGGAACGCTGACCGGCGATGTTTATTTGACGGGATATGGTGATCCCAGCCTGGGCAGCGATCGATTTACTAATACCACCGCCCAATCTTTTTTGGCAACCCTGGTTAATGAGCTTAAGAAGAATAAGATCGAAAAAATTAATGGAACCGTTTACCTGGTTGATGCGGGCTTTTCGTTTCAGCCAATACCTGGTGGCTGGATATGGGATGATATAGGAAATTACTATGGCGCCGGAAGCTGGGGATTAAACTGGCGAGAAAATCAATACGACCTGGTATTAAAGCCAGGCGCCACAGAAGGGAATGACGTGCAGATAATAAAAACAATACCCGAACTACAGGTGCCTGTTTTTATTAATCGTCTTTCAACCGGCAAAAAGGGAAGCGGAGACAATGCCTACATTTACCTGCCACCTTTTAGTAATACCGCATTTGTAACCGGTACTATTCCGCCGGGGGTAAAAGAGTTTACCATTTCCGGGTCGTTTGCCAACCCCTTGAAACAGCTGCAGTACGAACTTTCGGCTGCATTTCAAAAGCAGGGTATTAAGGGCGATTATCGCTTTATAACTAAAGTGGATGCAATGGAACAGAACCTCGCCATTGCTGCTCCGGAAAAAATGTTATACACCTGGTATTCGCCCCCGCTGGATAGTTTGGTTTATTGGTTTTTACGAAAGAGTATAAATCTATATGGCGAAGCATTGATTAAGGCGATTGCTTTAGAAAAAAATAGTTATGGGGCAACGGAACAGGGGCTGACGGAAGTCTTTAACTTCTGGCAGGTAAAGGGTATTGATTCAACCGCGATTACTATGCAGGATGGCAGCGGGCTGAGCCCTCAAAATCGTATAACAGGGCAGTCGTTTGTACAGGTTTTACAGTACGCTAAAACAAGGCCGTGGTTTCAACGTTTTTATAATGCCCTGCCCGAATACAACGGAATAAAAATGAAAAGCGGCACCATTGGCGGGGTTAAAAGTTTTACGGGATATATAAAAAGCAGCAGCGGCACCGATTACACCTTTGCCATAATTGTCAGCAATTATGCCGGAGAAAGTTCGCCTATGATTCGTAAAATATACAGGGTATTAGATGTGTTGAAATAAAACCGGGTTGTTTTGGAATATGATCAGTCTATTTATTAACCACCGGCAGAATGATTTTACTGCCTGTACTGGCATTGTGATACACTTTGATGGAGGCTTTTTGAAAGTCGCTTTCGTTGGCATGATAGATATCAACAAACTTTTGCGGATTTCTGTCAACCAGCGGAAACCAGGTACTTTGGATCTGGATCATTAATTTATGTCCCTTTTTAAAAGTATGGGCTACATCGGGCAGCGTAAATTTTACCTGGGTTATTTTGTTGGGTACAAAGGGAACCGGCTTCTCAAAACTGTTGCGGAACTTGCCGCGCATTACCTCGCCGCGTACCAGCATTTGGTAACCATTCATAATGTATTTGTCTGTATCGCTGTAATTGAAGTTATCCGGAAAAACATCCACCAGTTTTACAATAAAGTCAGCGTCGGTGCCTGTAATACTCACCATAAGATCGGCTATAACGGGCCCGGCCAGTGTTAAATCGCTGGTAAGTGTATCGGTCGAAAAAACCAATACATCCGGTCTCCTTGAAGCAAATCGCTGGTCGTCGGTCATATACTCCCTTGTTCTTTCAAAATGAATGTCTTCGGTGTAGGGTACCGGTTTAGCCGGATCACTTATATATTCGGAATAAGTGTTTTTCATCACTGGTTTTTGATTGCCGGCCAATGCCGCCGGCATTTGCCAGGTAAGCTTGTTGTCATGATCCAGGTAAATTGGTGTCGCAGCCATATCCGCCGGAGGCCACTGTGGCAATTGCTTCCATTGGTTTTCTCCGGTAAAAAATATATTGGCTTCAGCAATGTTTTTCACGCTTCCCTTACCCTGCAGGTAGAAGTTAAAAAAGGGCACTTCGATATTCTCCTGGTAGTAATGGCTCGTATTACTTTCAAACTTCACATTGCCTAAATTGCTTCCATTACCACTGGCCCATTGGCCATGGTACCAGGGCCCCATTACAATTTTATTATTGGTTCCGGGGCTTTTTTGTTCAATGGCTTCGTAGGTTCTCCAGGCGCCAAAACAATCCTCTGCGTCAAACAATCCACCCACAACCAAAATGGCAGGTTTTACATTGGTAACAAAGTTTCTAACGTTACGTGCTTTCCAAAATGCGTCGTAAGTATCATGTTTCATTAATTGTCCCCAAAACTTTATGGAGTCGCCCATATACTTTTTGGTGAGGTTGCCCAGAGTGGCGTTTTGCAAAAAGAACGCATAATTATCCTTGGTAAAATAATCGAATTTTCCCGGGCCAATAGTGGTAGGCTTTGGCCTTGGCCTGCCAAACGATGAGTAAAAGGCAAAAGCATCCATTTGCATAAAAGCGCCATTGTGGTGAAAGTCATCGCCAATAAACCAATCTGTTACCGGCGCCTGCGGGCTTACCGCTTTTAAGGCAGGGTGGGTGCTCAGTGCTGCCATGGTTGAATAAAAGCCTGGGTATGAGATTCCGTAAACACCTACGTTACCATTGTTTGCCGGCAGATTTTTGACCATCCAGTCTATCGCATCGTACGTGTCGCTGGCCTCATCTATATCCCTGGCGTTTTTCTTGTCGGCATTAAATGGCCTAACGTCTTCAAATTCGCCTTCACTCATCCAGCGGCCCCTTACATCCTGAAAAGCCATTATGTATTTTTCTTTGAAATATGTTTTGTAGGGAGTACCCCAAAAAGGCTTGAATTTATCGCCATAGGGCGCCAAACTATAAGGAGTACGGTTAAAAAGTATGGGATGTTGCTGGCTGCTGTCTTTTGGAATATAAAAGGTTGTATATAGTTTGACGCCATCGCGCATGGGCAGGTATTGTTCAACTTTATAATAATTGGTTACGATCCAGGTGGAATCGATATGCTGTGCGAACAAAGCATTGGGCAACATTAGCAGGCAAAGCCTTAAAAAAAGTTTCATAGACAATATCAATTTAAAAAAATGAAATAAATGTATGGCATACAGATTACAAATCGTTTTGCTTGTTTAAATAAATGAAGGATGCCGGATCATATATATCAAACAAAAAGCAAGACCCCGGCTGCATATGCAACCGGGGTCTTGGCTTGCGATTTTATTACGCTAATCCAGTTTGGTAATTTTAAGTGTATTAGTTGGTAAGTGAAGTTTTACCGGTGTACTACCTGTGTTAACTACGGTATCGCCCGATTTAATAAATCCTCTTTCTTTCAAAATATTTATCTGGTCTTCAATAATACCATCCAGCGATTCTTCTTCGGCATAATAGAAGGCCCTTACACCCCAGCTTAAGCTGAGCTGGTTAATAATCGATTTTTCTTTTGAGAAAATAAACAGGGGTGCTTTGGGGCGATAACTGCTTAAAGTAAAAGCAGTATAGCCGCTTTGTGTCATGCCTATCAGCGCCTCGGCATTTACATCCCTGGCAATTTTACAGGCATTGTAACAAATAGCATCACTTAAGAAAGAAGGAGAGTGAGTTTGCGGTTTTAAATCTTCCTCGCGGTTATAGCGGTATTCTTTTTCAACCTCTCTAATAATTTTACACATTGTTTCAACTACAAGGGCAGGGTGATTACCAGCCGCCGTTTCACCACTCAGCATAACTGCATCGGCGCCTTCCAATACCGCATTGGCAACATCGGTCGTTTCGCTACGATTTGGTTTTACCCTATCCATCATACTTTCCATCATTTGCGTAGCTACAATAACCGGTTTGGCCCTGTGCAGGCATTTGCGAATGATATCTTTTTGAATTAATGGAACTTTTTCAACGGGCATTTCAACTCCAAGGTCGCCACGGGCAATCATGATAGCATCGCTTTCAACAATAATATCGCGAATATTTGCAACCGCTTCGGGTTTTTCAATTTTTGCGATGATCTTGGTTTTGCTCTTTCTTTCGTCCAATTTACTACGTAAGATCACAATGTCTTTTACATTGCGAACGAAAGACAATGCAATCCAATCTAATTGCTGATCTATAATGAAATCGAGATCCACAAGGTCTTTCTCCGTTAATGCCGGCAGTGAAATTTTGGTATCGGGCAGATTTATTCCTTTTTTTGATGAAAGAATTCCACCCAGGGTAACTTCAACCTTCACATCACCGTTTTTGGTAATGTCCACCACAACCACTTCCAGCTTTCCGTCATCAATTAGGATGGTATTGCCAATCTTTACATCACCAGCCAGGTTTGGATACGATACATAAATTTTTTCTAAATTACCTACACATTTTTCGTTGGTAAAAGTCAGAATATCGCCGACAACTACAGGCAAGGCGTTATTCTCAATTTCGCCCACCCTAAGTTTAGGCCCCTGAAGGTCGCCTAAAATAGAAATGTTATACGGTTCGGTTATGTTGATATTCCGTATGTGTTTAATAATTTCAGTTTTGTCCTCATGGCTGCCATGAGAAAAATTTAGACGAAAAACATTTACGCCTGCCTTTACCAGCTCAAGCAATTTTTCGTAAGTGTCGCATGCAGGGCCTACAGTTGCAACAATTTTAGTTCTATGTGTTGAGTGGGCTATACCCGCCTGCTGATCCATATTTTTATATAAGTATTGTGTGAGATTTTTTGCCATAATAAATCTAAGGTTTTCTTTTTAGAGGTTAGAATGTTTTAGAGAAAAAAGTACTTTGTTTTAAGTAAACCTGCGCAATATTAAACTAACTGGCGAGGATTTTTACAATTTTCATCCACTCGGGGTTTATACGCTGTTTTGCTTTAACAGCTTTATCTAAAGGTATATAGTTCATTTTATTGTTTAAAATCCCCACCATTACATTATGCCTGCCAACCATTAAGCTTTCAACTGCATGGTAACCCATGCGGCTGGCAATCAGCCGGTCAATACAAGTAGGGGAGCCCCCTCTTTGAATATGTCCCAATATGCAAACCCTGGTATCCAGTGTCGGCATTCGCTCCTTTACAACCTTGGCTATTTCGGTCGCTCCAAACTCGTCTCCTTCGGCAACCACTACCAGGTTTACCAATTTACTCCGCTTTTCTTTTTCAATTAAAGAACTTACAAGTTCTTCAATATCGGTTTTTGTTTCGGGTATAAATATGTTTTCGGCGCCGGTTGCAATGCCGCTATGCAGGGCAATATATCCTGCATCCCTTCCCATAACTTCCACTATAAAAAGCCGGTCGTGGGCATCTGCTGTATCTCTTATTTTATCAATTGCATCTACGGCAGTATTTACAGCGGTATCGAACCCAATAGTAAAATCGCTGCCTGCAATATCCTTATCAATGGTTCCCGGGATACCTATACACGGTATATCGTATTCGTTGCTAAAACGCTGCGCTCCCCTAAAACTTCCATCTCCGCCAATTACTACTAATCCATCAATTCCTCTTTTCTTTAAATTATTATAGGCGATTTTCCTTCCCTCGGGTTCGTTAAATTCTTTGCTTCTTGCGGTTTTTAATATAGTTCCTCCCCGCTGTATGATGTTGGCAACACTTCTACTTTCCATTTTAAAAATATCATCATCAATCATTCCGTTATATCCCCTCATTATACCAAATACTTCAAGCCCATTATAAATTCCGGTTCTTACAACTGCCCTAACGGCTGCGTTCATGCCTGGTGCATCACCACCAGAAGTAAGAACACCAATTCTTGATACTTTTTTCGTCATTTTATCAGTGCTTCGGTTATTTAATTACTGTAAAGTTGTGTTTTAACAACATCAAGGTTTAAACACGAAGGCCAAAAGTAAGAATTTGCAGTTAATACAATACTTAATAAATTTAGTTAGCCGGTTTTTTCAGAAAATGTTATTGAAATGATAACCGATTGAATTTTCGAATATTGTTTTTTGAGCTTACAGAAGGAAAAAGCTTCGATTTTCTTTGATAAAATATGAATTATTAAATTTTATAATTTTAGGAATCACATCTAATTTGAATATTATTTATTGAAGATTTTCCAATTTTGTCTGTAAATTGATCATAGCCTTCTAAAATTTATTTACAATTTCGCTTTTTTCTTTTGATGGATAAAAAATGCAGTTTCAATTTTTAATCTACAAGGAGGATATATTAAAACCTATATATTAATCTTTGCTGAATGATGAATGATTAAATGTTCATCGTGAAATGAAACTTTAAATTTTAATGATATTTCATGAAAAAAATATTAGTAACAGGTGCGAATGGTTTTTTAGGGCAACATTTGGTGAAATATCTTAGTGAAGGTTCGTATAAAGTGGTAGCCACAGGAAGGGGAGAAAGCAGGCTTTTGAATAAGGAGATTGAATATTATGATGCTGACCTGACAAACAAGACAGCCGTTGAAGGTTTGAGTCAAAAAATTGTACCTGACATTATCGTGCATACGGCGGCATTGAGTAAACCCGATGAATGTGATAGTAACAGGTCTTTTTGTAAAGAGGTAAATGTTGAGGCCACGAGAAACCTTTTGAATTTATCTGCTTCTTTTTTTATTTACATTTCTACCGATTTTATTTTTGGCGAGAACGGACC